>JACMOQ010000400.1 GCA_014377905.1 Acetobacteraceae bacterium
ACACCACCGTCGCGTTGGTCGGTGGTGGCCTCGGCAATGCGGTGCTGTTCAGCATCGGGGCGGCGACGCGGGCGGCCGGCAGCAAAGTGATCTATTTCGCCGGTTACAAGGCGATGCAGGACCGCTACAAGGTCGCCGACATCGAACGCGCCGCCGATGTGATCGTGTGGTGCTGCGACGAAGCGCCGGGCTTCACCCCGACCCGACCGCAAGATCGCAGCTTCCTTGGCAATATCGTCCAGGCAATGGCGGAATATGCCAGCGGCCGACTTGGTGCGCAGGCGATACCATTGGCCGACGCCGAACATTTGATCGTTATCGGATCGGATCGGATGATGGCAGCCGTCGGTGCCGCCCGGCATGGCGTGCTGGCACCCTATCTGCGCGCGGGACATACCGCCATCGGATCGATCAACTCCCCCATGCAGTGCATGATGAAGGAAGTCTGCGCCCAGTGCCTGCAACCGCATATCGATCCGCTGTCCGGCGAGCGGACGGTGGTGTTCTCGTGCTTCAATCAGGACCAGGCGCTCGACCACGTCGACTTCCCCGGCCTTGGCGAACGCTTGCGGCAAAACGCATTGCAGGAGAAGCTGTCCGCCCAGTGGATCGACCGTGCCCTGCGGCGGTTGGATGTGCGCCCGGCCCAAGCAGCGGAGTAGCCCAATGCCCATTTCCCCGCCGGTCGGTCCGGAAGTCGATACCATCCCGCGGCCATTGCCGGCGCGGGCCAAGCTCAGCGGCCGCTACGTCGAACTTGAACCACTGCACCGGCGCCACGCCCCTGATTTATGGCGCGCCGTGCAGGAGGCCGACGATAGCTGGGCCTATATGGGCTATGGCCCGTTCACTTCGGCGGATGCGATGGACCGTTTCGTCGCCGATTTTTCCACCACCCACGATCCGATCGCCTGGGCGATCCGCCCGACCAGCACAGGGGAGGTTTCGGGCTGGCTGACCTTGATGGAAATTCAACCCAAAAACGCCGCCATTGAACTCGGCAATATCTGGTTTGGCCCCAAATTGCAGCGCACCAAGGCGGCGACCGAGGCGATTTATCTGCTGTTGAAACTCGCCGCCGATGACCTCGGGTATCGCAGGCTGGTATGGAAATGCAACGCGCTTAATGCGCCAAGCAAGCGGGCGGCGGATCGGTTGGGGTTTGTTTACGAAGGCCAGCACCGCATGCACCTGACGGTCAAGGGTCGGCAGCGCGATACGGATTGGTATAGCATCATTGCGCCGGAATGGCCGCGGTGTCGGGCGGCGCTGGTGGCGTGGCTCGATGCGGAGAATTTTGGACCGGATGGCACCGCCAAACGTGGCTTGGCGGAGATCCGGGCGGCGATATCGTTGTAGGCTGAGACTGCGAAGGGGGATTGCAAGATGAAAATCGGCTTTATCGGCGTCGGCAACATGGGCGGCCCAATGTGTCGCAACATCATCAAGAACACCAACCACGATGTGTCGGTGTTCGACCTCGATCCAGACCGCGTCGCCGTCTGCGTGGCACTCGGTGCCAGTGCCGCCGCATCGGTTGCAGCCCTGGCCGCCAGTTGCGACGTGATCATCACATCGCTTGCCACGCCCGATATTGTCGAACGTGTCGCCCTGGGCGCTGACGGGATCGCGGCCAATGCGCGGTCGGGCGCGACCTATATTGATCTTTCGACCAATTCCCCCGCCACCGCCAAACGCCTGCTCGCTGGCATGGCAGCTGTCGGCGTGGCGATGCTCGAAGCCCCGGTTTCCGGCGGCGTGGTCCGTGCGGAAGACGGCAGCATCACCATCATGGTCGGCGCCAGCGATACCGATTTCGATGCCCAGCGCCCCTTGCTCGCGTCGTTTTCTGGAACAGTGATCCATGTTGGCGCGGTCGGCATGGGCTCGGTTGCCAAGCTGATTAACAACATGCTCGCCTTCTGCAACATGGCCGCCGCCGCCGAGGGCTTGGCGATGGCGCAGGCGGCGGGCATCGATCTTGGTAAACTGAAAGAAGTTGTAGCCAGCAGCAGCGGCGCCTCATCCGGATTCCTCGGGCTGACCACCAAAGCCTTTGCCGGCGATTTCGCCCCGAGCTTCGCGCTCGATCTTGCGCACAAGGATTTACGCCTGGCGCAGCAACTGGCGGATGATCTCGGGGTGCCGGGGATGGTCGGGCCGCAAGTGCTGAACCTGCTGCGGATGGCGCGCAACATGGGGCTGGGTGGGGCGGATACCAGCGCGATGATCCAGGTTTATGAGCGGATCATGGGGATTGAAGTGCGGCATCCAAGGTAGCGGCGACCCGCCTTACCACGCCATCCCATCCCCCGGGCGTATCCTGCCGGAACAGCCGCAGCTTCGGATACCACGGAGATTTCTCAACCCCCTTCCCCCACCGCCAGCAGCCATCAAAGCGGTCCATCAACCAAACCGGCACATCCAGACTGCCCGCAAGATGCACCATCGCGGTATCCACGCTGATCACCAGATCGCACGCCGCCGTCAGCGCGGCGGTATCGGCAAAATCCGCCATGTCGGACATCGCATCGAAAATCGGCAGCCCGGTTGCAGCAACCTGTGCGCCCGCCGCGCCCTGCTGCAAACTGACCAGCCTGGTCCCGGCAATGCGGGAAACCGGCGCCAGGCATTCAAGCTTCATCGATCGCCTTCTGTCCATTTCGGCTTGTGAAAGCACATCGCCACGGGGTGCGCCGGCCCACACCAGCCCCACCACAAAACCGCCCGACGCATTACCTAGAATTCGCCTGCGCCAGGCGGCCACGCGGGACAGGTCCACGCGCAGCGGCACCGGCGGCGGGATTGTCGCAAGCGTGGTCGCAAAAAGACGCGGCAGGCTCAGCAGTTTCACCGACAGATCAAAATGCGGCATTCTGGCGCCGATTTCGGCGACCTCGATGCACGGCAGCCCGGCCAGCAGCCGGGTCAATGGTTTGTGGGTTTGCACAATCACCTGCCCGCCGCGCTGCAACAGCTGCGGCAGATAGCGGGCAAATTGCAGGATATCGCCCAACCCGCCTTCCGCCTGCACCAGAATCCGGCGACCATAGAGCGGTTCGCCGCGCCACACCGGCCCCGCGACGGGTGGCGCCGGTGTGGCAGTTGCCAGTCCACGCCATTCAAACTCCGTCCAGCCTTCAGCAAACTGGCCCGCGGTCAGCAGGCAATACGCCAGGTTGAGATGCGCCACCGGACAGGCCGGGTTGGTCGCCACCGCCGCACGTTGGGCGATCACCGCATCGTTCACCCGCCCCATCGCCAGCAGGCTTAGCCCGAGGCCAGTCGCCGCATCCGCCGCATCGCCATCCCGCGCGAGGGCCCGGCTGAACGCCTCGGCCGCTTCTTCATGGCGTGACTGCCGGTGCAGACTATTGCCGAGATTGGTCCAGGCCGCGACATGGCCGGGCGCAATCGAGACCGCCGCGCGCGACAACGCCTCCGCCTCGTGCCAATGGCCTTCGCCATTGCACAACGCCGCAAGATTGCTGGCCGCATCAGCCTGATAGGGATCGAACCGCATGGCGTCGCCATAGGCCTGGGCTGCGGACATGGGGTCTCCCCTCAGATTGGCGGCAATGCCCTGGGCCAAACGCAGCCTGGCCAGGGCGGCGCCGATCCTCGGGTCGGCTGGGCTACGCGCGTATGCGGCCAGCAGATGCGTTTCCGCCTCAAGATTTGCACCGGTTGCTAAAGCGACCTCGCCCAGGCCGAGATGCAAAACCGGATCGTCAGGCGCGAGCGCGCAGGCCCGCCGCAGCCGGATCAGGCCTTCCTTGGCGCGCCCGATTTGCGCCAGCGCAAGCCCGCTTAAATGCTGGACCGGGGCTGTATCAGGTGCGAGGGCGAGGATATCGTCGTAAAGTTCCACCGCATTGGCGAACGCACCCGCGCGATGCAGCGCAACTGCAGCGTCCAGATCCAGGGTTGCAAGGTCGTCGGACATCGGGCGATGTTGGCAGGCAAAGGTAAACAGACGATTGAAGCCCGATCCCTAAGCCACCTTGCATGATGAGCGCCCCGACAATGCCGGCGCGCGCTTCAAAACCAAAGGTAAGTGCTCAGGTTCTACCCACTGAGCGGCTTATTTGGCGTTTCCAATTGGCCACCGTATTCCTATCCCGTCCTTGCGAGAACTTGCCGTCAATTGCCCAGCTTCATCCCGCCCAGCCGGATCAGCCCATCCGGCACCTGCTGAAACCCGTTCAGACCAGCCTTCATCGCCACGATGTTTTTGCCGGTATAAAGATAGATCAGCGGCAAATCCTGCCGCTGGATTTCCCACACCTTGGTATAAATGGCCTTACGCTGCGCCGTATCGGTGACGGTGCGGGCCTGATCGAGCAGTGAATCGATCTCCGGATTGCTGTGCTTGCCGTAGTTGAACACGCCCTTGGAATGCATCAACGCCCACATATTGCCGTCCGGATCGACACGGCCGGACCAGCCGATCATGTAGGCATTGAATTCGCCTTTGTAGCCGGCGGACAACGACGATGCGAATTCCATGGTCTTAAGCTTGAGGTCAAAGCCAGCTTCGGCGACCATCGACTGCAGCACTTCGCCAACCTGTTGCGGCTCGGGTTCATTGGTGACCGTGAGTTCGACCGCGACCCGCCCGGTAACCCCCGCCTGGGCCAGCAAGGCGCGCGCCTTGGCGATGTCACGCGCCGGCGGCTGAATGCTGGCGACGTAATAAGGCGAGCTTGGCGGATTAGCCTGCGCGGTCGGCTTGAACATGCCGTTGAATACCACGTTGATCACCGCATTGCGGTCGATCGCCAGCTCGAACGCGCGGCGGATCAGCGCGTTCTGCCCGATCGTGGTTTGCGCCGCGGGGCCATTATTGACGTTGAAATTGATGCCGGTATAGGCCAGCCCATCATTCACCGCGAGCTTCAGCTTAGGGTCCTTCTGGACGGCGGCAACATCGGTCGGCGGCAGATATTCAACCATATCGAGGCTGCCAGCCTGCAAATTCGCCAGCCGCGCCGCCGAATTGACGATGGACAAATACGTCACCTGATCGAAACTGAACGCGCCGGCATTCCAGTGGCCGGGGAAGCGCTTCAGCACAATGCGGTCCTGGGCGATCCGGCTGTCGAACGCGTACGGCCCGGCACAAACCGGGGCGAGGCCGAATTTGTCACCAGCGGCCTCAGCGGCCTTCGGGGAGACCACGATCCCGGAACGATCGGTCAACTGCGCCAGCAACTGCGATGCCGGGTTTTTCAGATTGAGCCGGATAGTCAGCGGATCGATCACGTCGATGCTGTCGATGGTGTTGATTTCCCCGACCCGCATGCTGCCCTTCATGGTCAGCGCCCGCACCAGCGAATATTTCGCCACGTCTGCCGTCATCTCGGTCCCGTCATGCAGCTTCACGCCGGGGCGCAGCGTGATCACCAGATGGGTCGGGTCTTCGTATTTGAAGCCGGTGGCGAGTTGCGGAATGATGTTGAGGTTGGTGTCGATATCGAACAGCCTGTCGCACATCGCGGCATAGACAATGCGCCCGACATAGCTCGACCCGAGCGTGGGATCGAGAATATCGGGGTCCTGACGCAAGCCGATGCGAAGATTACCCTGGGCCGCAACCTGGGTGGTCGCAGCGATCGCAAACAAGCCAGCAAGTATTATCCGGCGCATGATGCAGCCTTCCTTCTAAAGTGGTTTTCCGCAATTTTCGACGTCGGCGTTGATGATTTCACGATCGACGGTGCCCCATTGGCTATCGCGGCCCGCCAGATGCCGGCGGAAGATCGCAAAACGTTCCAGGCTGATCCGATGCAGACGCCGCAGATCGGCCAGCGGATCGAAATGATCGTCGGACCTGATATCCAGATCGGGGTAGGAATCCTTCGTGCAGACCTTCAGCGCCGCCGATTGCTTGCCACGCTTGTCCCCGCCCACCGCTTCGCCAGCTTCCATCGCGGTGATCAACCGTTCGGCAAAATCGCCCTGCGCCGTCGCAAACCCATCCAAGGTTGCCTGCACCACAAGCGGCCCGGCCAGCATGTTGCCGGCGACCGAGACATTCACCCCTCGCACCATGCCCGCCCAGGTTACGCAGTTTTCCCCGGTATGCTGGGCGATCCGGCCTTGCGCATCTACGATATGGCACTGCCGCTGGTCAAAACCGGGGTCGCCACGCAGCAGATCATCAAGGATCGCCTGCGGGGCGTCGCCCCCGCGCAAGCGCGGCCAGGCGGGCGGAAAATGCATCGGGTTGACCAGCGCCTGGGTCGCCATGGCGGCAACCCCGCCTTCAACCTGGATGCAGATCGCGCCGACCGCAAAAAAACGCGACGCCACCGCAGCCCCCAGGGCGCCGGTGGCGGGATCTCGAACGAGAATGGACCATGTCATGGCGCGCAGTGTCTTGCGAGGCAGAGCGTAACGCAAGCTTGCATTGGCGGTTGGCGCATAGAAAGATATGCACATGACCCAAGATCACATCATCCGCGACCTCGAATCCTTGCGCGCAATCTACGGCGTGCCGTCAGGCGGGGCGGTGGCCAAGGAGGTCAATTACCTCCATCCGCACTATCAGGCGCTGATCCGTGCCGCCCCGTTCGCCGTTCTGGCGACCGCCGGCGAACGCTTTGTTGATGCCACCCCGCGTGGCGACGGGCCAGGCTTTGTTGCCATCGAGGAC
>JACMOQ010000401.1 GCA_014377905.1 Acetobacteraceae bacterium
CAGCTCCATAATTTGATTTTGGCAACGGTCGCCGAAAAAGGGTCCGTCGGCGATAATATTGCCAAGCTCAGCGATCAATTGGCCGAACTCGTGCCTAGCGATGGCCTCGCCATCTGCATCGACCGCACCATAACCCTTACTGGCGCGACACCGACCCGCGAGGAGGTTACCGCACTTCGCCGCTTTCTTGACGGTAACGCCGCGAGCCAGGTTTACGCCACCGACGAACTCAGCCGCGTCTATCCGCCGGCGCGGGACTTCGTTCATCAAGCGGCGGGCATTCTGGCGATCCCGATCTCACGCCTTCCCCGCGACTTTCTGATCTTTTTCCGCCACGAGGTCGCGCACTCGGTGATATGGGCCGGCGACCCGAATAAACCGGTCCTGGCAGGACCGAACGGGGAGCGCCTCACGCCGCGCAAAAGCTTCGCGGCTTGGCGCGAGATCAAGCGCGGCATGTCGGCTCCATGGACCAGTGCCGAACAGCGCGGCGCGGACGGGTTGCGGGTCACGCTGCTCGAAGTTGTGTTGCGTGTGCTCGGCGCATCCGAGACGGATCGGCAGTCGGCGCTGCAGAAACAGGAATTGCTGATTGCCGAACTCAACCACCGCGTGCGCAACATCCTCGGCCTGATCCACGGCCTGATCACCCATAGCCGGATCAGCGCGACTGACGTGGACACGTTCGCCGCCGTGCTGGGCGAACGCGTCTATGCGCTCGCGCGGGCACATGATCAGATCACCGCGAAGAACTGGGGTCCCGGCTCACTCGCGACGCTGATCGCCACCGAGGCTGGTGCCTATCTCGGCATCCGCGCCGACCGTGTTCGCGCGCGTGGCAACGATATCCTGTTGCAGCCGCAGGCGTTTTCAATAGTGTCGCTCGTGATCCATGAGCTCATGACCAACTCCGCCAAGTACGGTGCGCTGACCGTTCCGCACGGGCAGATCATCCTTGACTGGACGATAGACGAGGCCAAAAACCTTGTCATCGACTGGAGCGAAATCGGCGGTCCGGCCGTTCAAGCACCGACGCGGCGCGGTTTTGGTTCATTGATCATCGAACGCTCGATTCCGCACGAATTGGGGGGCGAAGCGACGCTTAATTACGTGGTGACGGGGCTTCGTGCCAGGTTCGCTGTTCCGTCGCGCCATGTGGCGCCTGCTGACGCGGCGCCCCCCCCGCCATCGCCGGCGGCGGTTGCCGGCACACCAGCCCGACTGTCGGGCGTTGTCCTGCTCCTTGAGGACAACATGATCATCGCCCTCGACGCCGAGGAAATGTTGCTTTCGCTCGGGGCTGATCGTGTTGCCGTGGCGAGCAATGTCAACGATGCGCTGCGCCTGCTCGAAATCGAAACCCCCAGCTTCGCTTTGCTCGATGTCAATCTCGGTGAAGAAACCAGCTTCCCGATGGCGGATCGGTTGCGCCAGATGGGTGTCGAGCACATCTTTGCGTCCGGCTATGGCAACGGCGTTAATTATCCCGCCGACCACCGCGCAACACCTTCAATCACCAAGCCTTACACAGCCGAGTCGATTTCGCGGGCCGTCCACCTGCTTGGCGCGCAGGGCAATCGCATCTCGGAATAATATAATTAGGCGGCGGCGCTTTGAACTCTGCCAACGCACGCCAGACCTTTGAACCGCGCGCTTGACCGAGGGCCGGCCGGGTCCGCACAGTTGGGTCATGTTTCGCCGCTTTGAACGCCTGCTGAGACCAACTGATGTAACGCCGGATGCCGCGCCGCCGCATCTTGACACGCCATGGGCGCTGGTCGGCTTTTATTGGCACTTCATCCGCCAGGTGCGGCAGTTGATCGCCATGCTGTTCTGCGCCGGGCTGGTGGTGGCGCTGTTGGATGCGACCATCCCGGTGTTCATCGGCCGGGTGGTGACCCTGGTTTCAACCACCGACCCGAAAGCGCTGCTGGCCGAGCACGGGACCTTGCTGATTGGCATGGCGATCGTGCTGCTGGTGCTGCGTCCCATTGCGTTGCTGGCACGTGACTTGGTGTCGAACCAGACGCTGGCCGCAGGGATGACCAATCTGGTGCGCTGGCAGTCGCATTGGCATGTGGTGCGGCAAAGCTGGCCGTTCTTTCAGAATGATTTCGCCGGGCGTATCGCCAACCGCGTTATGCAAACCGGGCCGTCGCTGCGCGAAAGCGTGGTCGCGTCGGTTAACGCGGTTTGGTACATTATTGTTTACGGCACATCAGCGGTGCTGCTGTTGGCCCAGGTTGATCCCTACCTCGCCATTCCGATGTTGGTCTGGTTTGTCGGGTATGGGGTGATGCTGCGCGCCTTCGTGCCGCGAATGCGCGACCGGTCCCGCGCGATGTCGGAGGTCAGATCCGCACTGACGGGCCGGATCGTTGACAGCTACACCAATATTCTGACGGTCAAGCTGTTCGCCCGCGCGACTGACGAAGACGCGTTCGTGCGCGAGGGCGTGGACCTGCACACCAGCACTTTCCATCGCCAGTTGCGGCTGACCACGACTTTTGGATTGACCCTTGCGGTCATGAACGCGTCCCTGGTGGTTGGCACTGGCGGCACCGCGATCTGGCTGTGGAGCACGGGCGCGATTGAGGTCGGCAGTGTAGCGATGGCGCTGCCGCTTGCCTGGCAGATCGGCAACATGGCCGGCTGGGTGGCGCAGAACGTAACCCAGATTTTTGAGAATATCGGCGTGGTGCAGGAAGGCATGCGGTCAATCGCGGTGCCGCGCCAGATGGCGGATGCGCCAGACGCGACCGAACTTCAGGTCACCAGTGGCGCGATCAGCTTCGATCATGTGACCTTCGGCTATGGCACCAGCCGCGGGGTGCTGCACGATCTGATGCTTTCGATAGCGCCTGGCGAACGGGTCGGGTTGGTCGGCCATTCCGGTGCCGGCAAATCGACCCTGGTGAATTTGCTGCTCGGGTTTCATGCCCCTGATGTCGGCAAGATCATGATCGACGGGCAGGATATCGCCGGGGTCACGCAGGAATCGCTCCGCACCCAAATCGCGATGGTGACGCAGGATACATCGTTGCTGCATCGCTCGATCCGCGACAACATTGCCTATGGCCGGCCCTGGGCGAGCGATGCCGAGGTGATCGACGCCGCGCGGCAGGCCGAAGCGCTCGACTTCATCGAAACCTTGGAAGATTGGAACGGGCGGACCGGGTTTGA
>JACMOQ010000402.1 GCA_014377905.1 Acetobacteraceae bacterium
CCCTGGCTCGACATCGCGAACAACACGCACACCGCCACCAGCGGCCAGGTGGCGTAGCCGGTGAACGAAATAATCGCCAACACCAGGGTTGCCACCAGCATCACCCGCATCGACACGCGGGAAATCGCCTGCGTCCCATAGCGATGCAGCAAACGCGGGTTGATCTGCGACGCCAGAATGAAGCCGCTGGCGCAGGCGCCAAATAGGAACCCGTAGCTGCTCGGCGGCAGGCCAAATGTGGTGATGAACACGGTCGGCGAGCCGGCGAGGTAGGCGAACATGCCAAACATCGCCATGCCGCCCATCATGGTGTTGGTGATAAAGCCGCGTTCGCCCATCACCTGGACGTATCGGCTGATCTGGGCGGTGAAGCCGAGCTTGATGCGGCGCGCCTCCGGCAGGGTTTCCGGCAGCAGGAACAACACGCCGACCAGACAAATCCCGCCATAGGCCGCGCAGACCCAGAAAATCGCCTGCCAGCCCCAGACGCCGAGCACCAAGCTTCCGACGGTGGGCGCCATGATCGGCGCGACGCCCATGACCAGCATCATCTTGCTCATGATCCGGGCCGCGGCGTGGCCCTCGGCGAGGTCACGGACCATGGCGCGGGTGATGACGCCGCTCGCCGATCCGCCAAATGCCGACAGGCCGCGCATGATCGACAGGCCGAGCAGGCTCGGCGTCAACGCGCAGCCGATGGTGGCCAAAGTGTAGATCACCATCCCGATGGCGAGCGGCCAGCGCCGTCCGTAGCGATCGGATAAGGTGCCCTGGGTGATCTGGCCGACGGCGAGACCGAGGAAATAGGCGGCCAGGGTGATCTGCACCGAGCCGGGGCCGGCGTTCAGCCCGGCCTCGATGGCGGGGAAGGCCGGCAAATACATGTCGGTGGACATCGGCCCGATCGCCGACAGCATGCCGAGAAAGCCTGGCAACCAGGGGGGAAATTTCATCGGCGCAGTGTGCCGGATTTTGCTGCATCTGCGAAGTGCGTCGGGCGAATGGTGGATGGTTGCGTCCCGATTTGACCGCAATGGCCATCGCCGCACATACAACGCATCGCGGCGGTGCCGCGCTGCAATGGAGCGTGTTCTATGCCGACTGAAACCAGCACTATCATTGCCGTCGCCGACGCAGTCTGGACCGGGCCGTTTGCAACGCCAGGGCAGCAAGTCGGCGGGGCGATGGAAGCGATCGTATTCGTGACCGCGCTTGATGCCAACGGGCAGGTCGCGGTTCCGGCGCGCTTGCAAATTTCCCCCGACGGCCAGCATTGGGTCGATGACGGCACCAGCTTTGTGCTTCCATACCGCCCCGGCGAAGTTTCCTTTGCCCGCGCCCGCCATTTTGGCGCCTGGTTGCGGATTGTGGGGGTGCTGCCCGAGGGCGCGACCTTGCAGGTTAGCGTAACGATCGTCTGCAAGGCCTGAAACGCGACGGGCCGCACAAGTTTTTCGCCGAATGTTCGTGCGGGGCCTTGATGCGCGGGCCGGCCCGCGTTACGGTTGCATGGCAGATGCTGCTTCAAAGCGTGGCATAATAACGCAATACGTCTCCAGACCGTCCCTGGAGTGCGACATAAAACAGGGAGGGTTCGTGATCGTTGCTCGATGGAAGAACTGTCTTCGCCGCCTGTCGGCAGGTCAAAGCTGATGGCAGAGTCTTCACCCCATTTGATGCGGGTCACCGACGTCGAAATGCGCTTCGGCGGCATTGTCGCTTTGGCCGGTGTTTCGTTTGATGTCGAACGCAACCAGATTTGCGGCCTGATCGGGCCGAACGGATCGGGAAAGACCACGCTGTTCAATTGTATCAGCGGTTTCTATCGCCATTCCCGCGGCGATATCGTGTTTGACGGCGTTTCGCTGACCGGCCAGCCGCGCCATCGCATGGCGGGCTTGGGCCTCGGCCGCACCTTTCAGAACGTTGCCTTGTTCCGCACTATGACGGTGCGCGAAAACATGTTTGTCGGCGCCCATCATCTTGGGTCATCCGGTTTCATTGCCAACGCGTTGCGCCTTGGCAAGCCGCGTGCTGAAGAAGCCGCCGATAGTGAACGGCTGGAAAAACTGCTCGACCTGCTCGAACTGCGCGCTGTTGCCGACACGGTCGTTGGTGGCCTGCCATTTGGCTGGCAGAAGCGGGTCGAACTCGCCCGCGCCCTGATCGGGCAGCCGAAAATGCTGATGCTGGACGAACCGGCCGGCGGTCTGAACCATGGCGAGGTCGATGAACTTGCTGTGCTGCTGCTGAAAATTCGTGAGAATTTCGATCTCAGCATCCTGCTGGTCGAACATCACATGAGCCTGGTAATGCGGGTGTCGGACAAAGTCATTGCGTTGGAGTTCGGCCAAAAAATCGCCGACGGCACGCCCGATGAAGTCCGCAGCCATCCCGAAGTCATTCGCGCCTACCTCGG
>JACMOQ010000046.1 GCA_014377905.1 Acetobacteraceae bacterium
AAATCCCGCGCAACGCAGCTCGCGCCGTAGCGTCTGTCCATCCCATGTTTGGTTCCGCTATCATTTCGCCAGACTATGGCAAAATCTTGCCGTCCGCACCATCTTTGCCGTCTGATCAGGAGTGTCGCCATGCCCACCGCGCTTGCCCCCGCCACCACCGAGGCCCTCGAAGCCGCCGCCTTCCGCCGCCTGGTCGCGCATTTGCGCGAACGGAGCGACGTGCAGAACATCGATATGATGAATTTGGCCGGGTTCTGCCGCAATTGCCTGAGCCGTTGGTATCGCGAGGAAGCCGCCGCAAAAGGCATCACCATCGCCGATCCGGATGCGCGTGAAATCGTTTACGGCATGCCGTACAAGGACTGGCAGGCGAAAAATCAGGCGCCGGCCACGCCCGAGCAGCAGGCCGCCTTCGCCAAATCGCATCCTTGACCGGGATGGCGACCGGGGCTAGTCCCGTCGCCCGACGCAGGCACAAGGATATTGACGATGGCGCTCCCCGCACAAGAAACCACCGAAGAAGGAGCGCAATGGGGCAATATCGGCGCCGACCGGCTGCGCAGCCTGATCGAGCGCATTGAACGTTTGGAAGAAGAGCGTAAATCGCTCGGCTCCGACATCAAGGACATCTATGCCGAGGCCAAATCGGCCGGCTATGACGTGAAAGTGATCCGCCAGCTGATCCGCATCAGGAAGCAGGAACCGGCTGATGTCGAAGAGCAGGAGACCCTGCTTGATGTTTACCGCCGCGCGTTGGGGATGTAGCGCAAGCGCTTTTCAGCCAAGCTGTCCCGCTCCGCTTCGGCGCGCAAAGCCTCTGCGTATATCGGCCCAGTTCGCCGGCCAGACACCAGCCGCGCGCATCCGCGCCAACCCGGCGCGATCGGGAAAGCCGCGATAGGGCAGGACCGCCGGGCTGTGTTCGGTGGCGCGCCCGGCGGCGAGATCGGCCAGCACCCCCGCTAATGGGGCAAGGGCTGCAAGATGGGCTGTTGCGGCAAGCCCGATGCTGCTCAGCCCGGCTGGCGGGTCTATCGTCACTTGGGCCAGAATCCCGCCTGCATCAATTTTTGCGGCCAGGCGATGGATCGTCACCCCGAACGGCCCGCCATCGGCCAGCGCGTGCAAGGTCGGCACCGGCCCACGATGATGCGGCAACAGCGACGGGTGGATGTTTATTCCGCCGAGCGGCGCCACCGTTAGGGTTTCGGTGCGAAAAATCTGATCGAAATGGAAGGACAGGATCAGATCGATCCGATGCCTCCGCAGTGCCTCATGCGTCGCCGGGCTGTTCACATCGGCAATTTTCAGCACTGAAATGCCAAGCTGGCGCGCCACGGCGCCGGGCAGAACTGGCCCACGGCCAAGCGCGCTGGCCATTGGCGGCACCGAAAAATTGGCGATCAGATAGGGCAGAAACCCCAAGCCGGAGCGCCGCACATGGCGCAGGGTTTGCCCCATCATCCCGCCCATTGCCGGCCGATACGGGTCCGACAGGCCGACAAAGCCGATTTGCGCGGCATGGTCGGCGACAAACCGGCTGACCGCATCGGCCGCCGCCAGCGCCTCCAGGGTGAAGACCGCGATGCGCATGGATTGATACCCGATTGGTTGGAACTTGGGCTGGTTGCGGCTATGACCGATTGATGGCGCGCCGATCTGCGCACCGACAAAGGTTATACGCATGGATGAGGCTAAAATCGTCAACCGGGTGCATCAATCCTGGTTGGCATCGCGGGAAAAGCAATTGATGCTGGCGGTTGCGGCGCGACTGCCAGGCTGGATGACGCCGGATCACATGACGGCATTTGGTTTGGCCGGTGCGTTCGGCTGCGGATTGGGCTTCGTCGTCAGCCATTGGTGGCCGTCCGGCCTGCTGGTGGCGGTGCTCGGGCTGGTGGTGTCGTGGCTCGGCGACTCGCTCGACGGCAATCTCGCCAGGCTGCGCAAAATCGAACGGCCAACCTACGGTTTCTTCGTTGACCATAACGTTGACATCATGGCGCAGGTCTTCATCTTCTTCGGCCTCGGCCTATCACCGTATATGCGCCTGGATACGGCATTCCTATGCCTGCTGAGCTACTGGCTGGCCTCGCTCTACACCTTCATCCGCGCGGTCGCGGTGGGCGTGTTCCAGATCAGCTATTTCGGCGTCGGGCCGACCGAAATCCGCATCGCGCTAGCCAGCTACACGCTTGCCGCTTTTGCAATTGGCAATTGGAAGCTGGATTTCGGGTTGGGTCCACTGTCGCCGATCGACGTGTTCAGCGTGCCACTGTTTGCCGGCGTTTTCGCGATGTATCTTTGGATGGTATGGGTCGAAAGCCGGCGGCTGGCGGCGGCCGAATAGGGAACCACGATGCCCCGCGACCTCATC
>JACMOQ010000403.1 GCA_014377905.1 Acetobacteraceae bacterium
CCGCAGGCACCGGGGCCAGCGGTCAATTCCCGCGCGCTGCCGACCGCGCCGATGCCGGTGCCGATCGCGCGGCCAGTTGCGCAGGGCGCATTTGCCCCCCGGGGCCAGTCGCCCGACATCGCGCGACCGCCCATTCCGCAAGCAGTCGGCCCGTCTGCGGCACTTCCGTCCCCGGCGGCCCGGTTTCCGGCAGGCCAGTCTGCCGTCGCCCAGTCTCCTACAGCCCAGTTTCCTGCAGCCCGGCCTCCCCCAGCCCAGCCTCCTATTGCCCGGCCTTTTGTCGCCCAGCCCCCTGTCGACCAGTCTCCGGCCGCCCCATCTGGGCCCCGGCCTATGCCCCAAATAGTGGTTACACACCGCCAGGCCCAGGCGCCGTTGCCGCAGATTTCGCAATCGGCGCGCCCCACGGTGATGGCGGCACCTCCGCAGGCCTTGCGCTGGCCGCCGCCGCCGCCGCCGCATGTTGCGGCCCCCACGCCAGCCCCGCAGCGCATGGCAACACCAAACCCAGCCCCGCAAATGTCCCATTCGGCGCGCCCCGCATCGCCGCGGGCGTGCCCGCCTGGTCAAAGATCGTGCTGAACCCTGCGCCCCGGCGGCGCGGGAACCGGATCATGCGTCGGGTGCGCGATATTGTGCTGTTGCCGCTGGCGCTGGTGGTGGTGGTGGTGGAAGACGTGTTGTGGGCTGGTGCCGCGCTGGCGCTGCGATGGCTCCGCGCCTTGCCCCCGATCCGCCACCTCGCGGCCCGGCTCGCCGGCGTCCCCGCCTGGGCAGCGCTGGCGCTGTTCCTGGTGCCGGAAGTGGGTGGCAAACTTGGCGAGTTATGGGCGGTAGCGCTGATGGCGCAAGGCTACGTGACCAGCGGAATAATCGCCTATCTGGTTATTCGGGTGATAGCGAGCCTGTTTGTGGTGTTCATCTATCATGCCTGCGAGGCGACCCTGATGCGCGTGCGCTGGTTCGCCTGGATGGTCGGGCAGGTCCGTCGCATCCGCAATTGGGCGATGGCCAAGATCCGTCCCTGGCGCAGCGTGATCCGCAGCTTTCTGCAAAGCCGGCGATCGCGGTTGATGCACCGGCTTCTGGCGATCCGGCTGCGAGTGCGCCGGCGGTTCGGCGTGCGGTAGATGCTGCCGTTCACGATGCGATACTACAGTCGGTATTACATACGTTGCAGGCACTTACCAAATTGTTCGACGATGTTGTGGGAGCCTTTCATATCCGCCTCCCACGCCTTCAGGGCTTTTCGCGACGGGAATTCGATCACCATCGCGTCGGCGGCCTGAAATTCCTTGAGGAATTTGGTTGCCTGTTTAAAGGGAACCTCGAATTGCAGAGCCGCGTCGCCGTCTTGCATTTCAAAGCCAGTACCCTGGGCTTTCCACGGGGTTTCGTCATCGAAGGTGAGCGTTACCGAGACTTTCAACCCCTTGGGGATTTCCCAGGTATCCTTGCTGAGCTGGACGGTGAATTCGTCGTCCCCAGCGAAATACTTAAAACCGAACCAACGGCCACCGCCGCTGGCGGAAATGCCGCACACCTTGGTGCCGTCGTCGCTGGTGCCGCTATAGGCTTCCCAAATCCCCGATCGTGAAAAGACCTTGGTATCGGCCATAGCAGGCGCCGTCGCCAGGACCACCCCGATCGCCGCACCCGCAAGACCCGCCCGCATCCAATAAATCATTGCACGCCCTCCGATTATACGACAACGATACGCGAGCGGATTGCGGATTGGAACCCTCCATTTCAACCTGTTGCGGGCAAGCATACGCCCCGCCGGTCATCGTTCGAAATTGAGCTTAAGGCCTGGGATATTCCAATCGCCATCGACCCAATCCATCGCCACCAGTTGCCCGGTGCCAGACAAGGTGATGAAGGCGCGGTTGAGATCGGTGCCCCCGAAGCAGATATTGGTGACCATCGGATCGGCAAAACGCACCACCCGCAGGATTTGCCCGGCGGGAGAAATCACCGTGACAGCGCCTGTCACCAAGGTTGCGACGCAGATGTTGCCAGCCGCGTCGATCGCGAGGCTGTCGAACATTTGATAGCCGCCGAGGCCTGCCACAAACCGCCCGCCATGCGGCATCGCCGGCTTGGCGCGGCGCAACTGGCCGGGGCCATCGAGGTCAAACGCCCAGACCCGGGCGGTCGCGGTTTCGGCGGCGTATAGCGTGGATCCATCCGGCGACAGGCCGATCCCGTTCGGGGTCAGCAAGGGCCAGGCGAACTCGGTGATGAAGCTGCCATCAGCGCGGGCGTAGAACACCCCACCCATATCGCGATCCCGCTGTCGGGTCTTGCCGAGATCGGTGAAATAGAACCCGCCATGTTTGTCGAACACGATGTCGTTGGGGCCGCGCAACTTTACCCCGTTACAATTGTCGTAAAGCGTGGTGACCGCGCCGGTGGTCGGGTCCACCCGTTCGATCGAGCCGCTGACATAGTCATCCGGTTGCAGCCCGGGGCGGATCACGCCATCGGCTTCGTGCCAGTTGAAGCCACCATTGTTGCAAACATAAAACGCCCCATCCGGCCCGACCGCCATGCCGTTGGGCCCGCCAAGGTGGCGAGACAGGATGCGCTGGCTGCCGTCGGGGGCAACGATGGTGACGGTTTTGCGCTCGATTTCGACCAGCGCGATCGACCCGTCGGTGAGCCAGACCGGGCCCTCCGGAAAGCGCAGGCCGGTGGTGATGATTAGCATAATGGCGTCTCCCGCATGGTGTTTTTTCAAGTGTAGCCGGCGGGTGGGCCAAAGGTCCAACCTTGACGATGGACGGGCATGTGTGTATCATGCGCATCATGAAAAGCGTCGATATGGTCCGAGAACTTCGTGCGGCCGGATGGGTTCTGGATCGGGTGCGCGGCTCGCATCACGTCTTCAAACACCAATCCCGTTCAGGCAACATCGTCGTGCCGCATCCGAAGAAGGACCTCGGCATCGGTCTTGTTGCCGCTATCCGCAAACAAGCCGGCATTTAGGAGTCCAATATGCGTTACCCAATCGTCATCGAACCCGGCACCGACACAACCGCTTTTGGCGTTATCGTCCCCGATCTCCCCGGCTGCTTTTCAGCGGGAGATACGCTCGACGACGCCGTCATTGGCGCCGAGGAAGCCGCAGCCGCCTGGATTGACGCAAGCTTGGATTCAGGTGTCGCAATCCCGGGTCCCAGCCCACTTGATGCGCTTCGGGCTAATCCCGCGTATACCGGCTGGGCTATTGGCGTCATTACGGTAAACTCCGCCCAGTTCGACGATACGATCGAACGGGTGAACATCACTCTGCCGCGCCGGGTGCTGAGGCGGCTTGATGCGTTGGCAAAAAAGGCGAACGAAAGCCGGTCGGGCTATATCGCGCAGCTCACCCTCGAACGGACCTGATCGACGGTCTGGTTTTCAACGTCATCTGTATTCCATCGGATGGTGCGCTACCGGATCAACCCCGACGCCTCTGCCCGCGCCCGCGCCGCCTTCATGCTGTCGGTTACGGCCAGCGCCGCCGCCAGCGCCCGGCGCCCGGCGGCCGCATCGACGCGGATCGGCGCGCCGTCGAGCACGGATGCGACAAAGCCTGCATGCTCGGCCGTCAGCGCATCGTCTTCGGTCCAGGAAATCTGGGACATCGTTGCACCTTGCACCCCCGGCACTGGCATGCCTTCCCCGCCGCGGCGGATCATCATCAGGCTGCGGGCGGCAAAATCGACGTTCAGATAGCCGTCCTGGGCGAACAGCCGCATTTTGCGTTCGGTGCGCAGCGAAACCCGGCTCGCGGTGATCATTGCCACGCAGCCATTGCTGAACCCGAGCCTGGCGTTGGCGATATCCTCGAACTCGCTCGCCACCGGCGCCCCGATTGCGTCCACCGTTTCGAGTTCGGCGTTCACCAGCGCCAGCACCATGTCGAGGTCGTGGATCATCAGGTCGAGCACCACCGACACATCGGTGCCGCGCGGCTTGAATGGGGCGATCCGGATGCATTCGATGAAAATTGGCCGTGGCATATGCAGCTTGATCGCGGCATGTTCCGGGGTGAAGCGCAGCAAGTGGCCGACCTGCAGAACACGCCCGAATTGATCCGCAAGGACTGACAACGCATCGGCCTCGGCCAAGGTGGCGGCGAGCGGCTTTTCAATCAGCACATGCTTGCCGGCGCGCAAGGCCTGCGATGCCATTACGAAATGCGCTGCTGCCGGGGTTGCGACTACGATGGCCTCGGACGCGGCGAGCAGATCCAGCCATGCCATCGGTTTGGTGCCGGTTTCGGCAGCCACCAGGGCCGCCCGTACCGGATCGCGGTCGGCAATGCCAACCAGCACTGATCGCGGCGAGGCGGCGACCTTCTGGGCGTGAAACCGGCCGAAATGTCCGGCGCCGGCGATACCGATCCTGAGAGTACGAGTATCCATGGCCGGAGTATAGCAGGCCACCTTGGCCCGCTTCTAGTCGGCTAGTGTCCGCCCTGTTGCGGCAGATCATCGGTGGTTGGGCTGCCAGACAGGGTCGGTTTTGGCCCAACAGTCACCTCAGGAGTTGGAGCAAGCACTTTTTTTGGTCACAAAAAGGAGGGTCCGCACCTCCCCTCCCCTTGCCCAATCCCCCCACCCAGGCTACGGCGCGGGGTTCGCGGTGACGAGGGTGCGTAGAGGCATGATGTATTTCAGCCGGCTGAAGACTTGGACGGTGCTGGGCGTTTGTCTGGCAGGACTATTGCTGTGCGTGCCAAACATCGCGCCATCGCCGGCGGGGTGGATTCCGTGGCGGACCATTCATCTTGGGCTTGATCTGCGCGGCGGAAGCTATCTGCTGCTCGAAGTGGATATGAACACGGTGATGAAGGAACGGCTCGACAGCCTAGGCGACGGGGCGCGCCAGGCGCTGCGCCGGGCTGGCGTGCAACGCTTCGTGGTTTCGGTCCAGCAGGCCCAGCGGCGCCTCGCGGTGCGGATATCCGATGATGGCAAGCAGGACGCCGCGATGGCGGCTTTGCGCGAATTGGCCACCACCGCCGCACCGGGGCAGCGCGCCGATCTCGAATTCTCCACCCTGCCCCACGGCCAGATTGCCGTCACGTTGTCGCCGTTGGCGTTGAAGGAACGCGCGGCGTCTGCCGTCGCGCAGTCCATCGAAATCGTCCGCCGCCGCATTGATGGCAGCGGCGTGACGGAACCGGTGATTGCCCGCCAGGGCGATAGCCGCATCATCGTGCAACTGCCCGGCATCGAAGATCCCAACCGGATCAAGGAACTGCTTGGCAAGACCGCGCGGATGACTTTCCGGCTGACCGATGAGACCGCCAATGTCACCGGCGCGCCGCCGCCGGGGGTGGATTTCCTGCCGCTCGAAGGCAAAGGCAACCAGAAAGTCGCGGTGCGCCGCCGGGTTGAGGTCGATGGCGGCAATCTGACCGATGCACGCGCCGGGCAGAACAGCCAGAACGGCGAATGGGTGGTGAACTTCACCTTCGATTCGCTCGGCACGCGGCGCTTCGCCGAAATCAGCCGCGCCAATGTCGGCCATCCCTTCGCCATTGTGCTCGATGACAAAGTGATCAGCGCACCCGTGATCCGCGAGCCGATCACTGGCGGCAAGGGTCAGATCAGCGGCAGTTTTACCGCCGCCTCGGCGACCGACCTGGCCGTCCTGCTGCGCGCCGGTGCGTTGCCCGCGCCGTTGACCGTGGTGGAGGAACGCAGCGTCGGGCCGGAATTGGGCGCCGACGCTATCCGTGCTGGGGCGATCGCGCTCGCGGTCGGCTTTGTGCTGGTGATGGTGTTCATGGCGCTGTTCTATGGGCTGTTCGGTTGGTTCGCCAACCTCGCGCTGGTGGCCAATCTTGTGCTGCTGGCTGGGGTGATGTCGCTGCTCGAAGCCACGCTCACCTTGCCAGGCATGGCGGGCATCCTGCTCACCCTAGGCATGGCGGTCGATGCCAACATCCTGGTCAATGAGCGCATTCGCGAGGAAGTGCGCAATGGCAGGTCGCCGTTGAACGCGATGGAGGTCGGGTTTCAACGCGCGTTTTCGACCATCATCGACAGCAATGCGACGGCGTTCCTGTCGCATGTGATGTTGTTTGCCTTCGGCGCCGGACCGGTGCGCGGCTTTGCGATCACCATCACGGTGGGGATTGCGACGTCGATGTTCACCGCCACCATGCTGGCGCGGCTCTTTATGGTGCGTTGGTACATCAGCACCCGCCCCACCAGCCTGCCGGTATAGGATCGCCCGAGATGTTCATTCGTCCATTACTGCGCATGGCGCCCGACAATCTGAATTTTCAGTATATGCGCGGCCGCATTCTGGGTCTGGCGGTGTCGGCAGTGCTGTCGATTGCCTCGGTCGGGCTGTTTTTCTATCCCGGCCTGTCGCTCGGAATTGATTTTGCCGGCGGCATCATCATGGAAGTGCGCACCCCGGCCGCCGCCGATATTGCCGCTATTCGCGCCGAATTGCATGCCCAGGGCCTGCGGGCCGAGGGGGTGCAGCGCTTCGGCGAGGAAAATTCCGTCGCCATCCGGCTTGAAGCTCAACCCACCGAGGCCGCCACCCAAACGGTGGTCTCCAAGGTGCGTGCCGCGGTCGAAAAGGCGCAGCCTGGCACCCGGGTGGTGCGGACCGACGCGGTCGGTGCGTCGGTTTCGGCCGAATTGTTCCGTGACGGCATGTATGCGCTGGGCTTCAGTATGCTGATGATCCTGTTCTATATCTGGTTCCGTTTTGAGTGGCAGTTCGCGGTTGGCGCGGTGGTGACCCTGCTGCTCGACGTTACCAAGGCAATCGGGTTTATCGCGATCACCAGGCTCGATTTCGACCTGGTGATGGTTGGCGCAATCCTGACGATCCTGGGCTATTCGACCAATGACAAAGTGGTGGTTTACGATCGGATGCGGGAAAACCTGCGCAAATACAAAACCATGCCGTTGCGGGAACTGATTGATCTGTCGATCAATGAAACCTTGAGCCGGACGCTTGGGACGTCGATGACGGTGTTCCTGGCGAGCCTGCCGCTGGCGCTGTTTGGCGGTTCAACCCTGTCCGGCTTCGCCTGGGTCATGCTGTTCGGCATCGTGGTTGGAACGTCGTCGTCGATCTTCATCGCCGCGCCAATCCTGCTATTCCTGGGGGAAAACCGTTTGCGCCGCGACACCAAGGAAGCCGTCATCAAGCCTGCCGAATAATGGACTTGTCGCATTTTTAAAGAATTTGTTCGACTTTTTGCGAGGTTTATGGTTTATTAATTCATCCCATTTGGATGGAGTGCGCCATGTCTGACCCTATCACCCCGCCGCACACGGCCGATATTCTTGCCTTTCGGCCACGGGTGAAAGTGCCGGAAGGTAAGCCCGATAGCGCCGAGGCAGCTTCGCTCGCGGCTGCAAGCGCGGAAGACCCGCAGCTTCGCCTGCAACGGGCGTTGGCGGCATTGGACGATGCGCTGGCGCGGCAGAAACACGCGGTTGCCGATTGGCGCAGCACGATGTCCCTGCTTGGCGCGCAGGTTGACGGCCTCGGCGGTGCGCTCGCGGGCCTGTCCAGCAATCTCGGCGATTTGCATGCCCAGGTGTCGGTTTTGCACAGCAGCGCCGAGGACCTCCAAGCCCAGGCCGACCGGATGCAGACGGCGTCCGCCGGGGAGTAGCCGGCCAATAGCCGAGCGGGGCCACGCATGGCATAATCCAACCATGCGCCCCGAATTTGTCGCCCTTGGCGAGCCAATGCTGGAATTCAACCAGGCCCCGCA
Organism: Acetobacteraceae bacterium; assembly: GCA_014377905.1. Lineage (GTDB taxonomy): Bacteria > Pseudomonadota > Alphaproteobacteria > Acetobacterales > Acetobacteraceae > CAITOL01. The sequence goes on from JACMOQ010000403.1 coordinate 7,751, forward strand.
AGGTGCTGACGGCCGCGCGTATTTCCTGGAAGGCTTTGGCGGCGACACCTCAAACGCCACCATCGCCGCGGCGCGACAGGGCGTGCGCACCGCTTACATGACTGCCTTGGGCGATGACTGGCCGGGGGCGCGCTTGATGGCATTGTGGCGGGCGGCGGGCGTCGATGTGTCCGCCGTCAAGCACGACCCGACCCGGCAGACCGCGGTATATTTCGTCACCCATGGTGATGGCAGGCACCAGTTCCTGCACTACCGGCGCAACTCGGCAGCCTCTGCCTTCGGGCCCGATGATCTCGACGTCAGGCTGATCGCCAACGCCAGAATGCTTTATGTGTCGGGGATCAGCCAGGGAATTTCGGAGGCCGGGCGGGATGCGGTGCTCCGCGCAATCGACATCGCGCGCGGCCATAACGTGCAAATCGCCTACGACACCAATTATCGCCCCAAGCTGTGGTCGCCGGCCGAGGCGGCGTCTGTCATGCACGCAGCGTTCGCCCAGGTCGACATCGCGTTGCCGAGCCTGGACGATGCCGCCACCCTGACCGGGCTGACCGATCCTGACGCCATCGCCGATTTTTATTTGCGACTGGGGCCGCGCATTGTTGTGGTGAAGAACGGCGCGGCCGGGGCCTTGCTGGCGACGCCCGATACGCGGGTCCACATCCCGCCGTTTCCGTGCAATCCGGTTGACGCGACCGGGGCCGGTGACACGTTCTGTGGCAGTTTCCTGGCGCGGATCATCCTTGGCGACGCGCCGGTTCCGGCTGCCCGTTATGCCGCCTGTGCGACGGCGTTGAAGTGCGAAGGCTTCGGTGCGGTCGCCCCGATCCCGACAAGCAGCCAGGTACTGCATGCCATGGAGTCCAAATGATCGACACGATGCGTCTGCGCCTGCGCCCGTGGTGGGACGATGATTTCGCCCATATGGCGGAAATCCACGCCGATCCCGAGATGATGGAGCTGCTCGGCGGCCCGATGGACCGGGCCGCACCTGACGCCTGGATCGCACGGCAAATCGTGCATTATGGCCGCGAAGGCTTCTGCTTCTGGGCGGTCGAGGCCTGCGGCGGGGTGGCACCGCTGATCGGTGCGGTGGGTCTGCTGCGCATGCAGGATGGCATGCCCATGGCTGGCGGTATCCAGGCCGGTTGGCGGATCGGTCGCAAATTTTGGGGCAATGGCTACGCGACCGAGGCTGCGCGCGCGGCGCTAGCCGACGGTTTCGACCAGATCGGCGCATCGGAAATTGTCGCTTTTACGGTCCCACACAATCACCCATCGCGGGCGGTGATGGAAAAGCTGGGGATGCGGCATAACCCGGCCGATGATTTTGACCATCCGCGCATCGCCGAAGGGTCGCCGTTGCGCCGCCATGTGCTCTACCGGCTGACAGCCCCTGGCGCGTGACGCGCGGTCAGCCGGCGGGTTGCGGTTCACGGACGGGATGGATTGAACTCGCTGTGCCGGTGGCCTAGGACAGGGCAACGCCGAAACGGAGAACCGCACCATGAACATCGACCTTGCCCGTGCTGCCCTGGCGCCCACCGGGGTATTGCGGGCCGGCATCAATATCGGCAATTTCCTGCTGGTCAGCGGCGGCGTTGTTGATGGCGTGCCGGTTGGGGTATCACCCGATCTCGCGGGGATGATCGCGGAACGTCTTGGAGTGCCGTTGCAGTTGCTGGCGTTTGCCTCGCCCGGTGCGCTGGCCGATGATGCTGGCAAGAATATCTGGGATATCGCCAATATCGGTGCCGAGCCGGCCCGCGCGCAGACGATCGATTTCACCCCGGCCTATGTCGAGATCAGTTCGACCTATCTGGTTCCCGCCGGGTCCAAGCTGCAAACCATCGCCGATGTCGATCAGCCCGGCATCCGCATCGCGTCCACCGCCCGCGCTGCCTATGATTTGTGGCTAGAAGCCAACATCAAGCATGCAACGCTGCACCGGGCGGTCGGCCTGGACGGCGCGTACGATTTATTCGTGGACGACAAGCTTGATGCCCTGGCCGGCCTCACGCCGCGCCTGCTGACCGATGTTACCCGCCTGCCCGGCGCGCGCATCCTGCCTGGTCAGTTCGCGGCCGTGCAGCAGGCGGTGGGCGTGGCCCGCGGCAACCCTGGCGTGGCATTCCTGGTCGATTTCATTGCCGAGGCCAAGGCACAAGGCCAAATCGCCGCGTTGATTGCGCGCCACAAGGTTGTCGGCCTGTCAGTGGCGCCATGACGGTACTTCGTCTAAGACCCTCCCATCGCGCTACCCCGGCGCCAATGACGCAAAGGTTTTCAACTTGACTCCGACCGATATCGCGCGCGTGCAGGCTTATCTCCGCGCCACCCTGGGCAATGACCGCATCCACATCGACCCGCCCGCCCGCAAGGGTGCGTCGGTTGAAGTGCGGATCGGCACTGAGTTCATCGCCACCCTCCATCGCGACGACGATGATGGCGAGGTGAGCTTCAATATGGTCATGACCATCCTCGAGGAAGATCTGCCGAAAGTCGCGCTCGCCCCGAAGAAGTGATGCGGGGATAACGCCGGTCGCGCAGTTTTATGCGACCTGCCCGATGGGGACGGCGCGGTTATTGGATTTGTGCCGGTGGTTGGAGCGCGATGTCTGGTTTGTCCATCGGATGACGGGCAAACCAGAGATCGGCCGCTGGATCAATCCTCGGCGGCGGCTTTGCCCATTTCCGGCACGTTGCTTGCGGATGCGCTTATCATCGCTGATTTGGTCACCGCCAAAGCCGCGGCAGCCACGTCATTTTCCATGATCTTGGCCATCACCGCATCCTTGCCGCGATCGAACGCGGCGCGGTTATGGATGACATATTGTTGCGATGCGCGCATTTCACGCAGGTAGCCGTTGATTTCCGGCACCACGTAGCGCGCCACCATGTCCCAGCTGCGGAAGGTGTTTTCCGGATTAGCCCAGTCATGCGCGAAGCCGATCACGGTGCCGAAGCCGCCGCTGATGTCGATGACCGATTTGATCCGCGCGACCAGATCGTCCGGGGTACCGATGACAGCGGATGCGCCGGCGCCGAAAGCGGTGAGGTCCACCGCCTGATCGGGCGACGTGAATGGTTTCGAGCCCGGGCGTTGCAAGGTGCCGTGAACGTATTCGTTATGGTGGCGCATCAAGCCGGCGCCGGCTTCAGTACGGGCCTTTTCGCGGGTCTCGGCGATGTGCCAGCTCAGCAATACCCGCCAATTCTTGCGGTCAACCACCTGGCCGTGCTTCTTGGCTGCGGCTTCGGCGAAGCTCCATTGCGTCGGCAGCGATTGCAGCCCCTCGCTCGACAGCGACCCGATCGAGATGATGCCGATGCCGTATTTGCCGGCCAAGGTCATGCCTGACGGGCTGATCTGGGAGGCGACCGCGAACGGCATGTCTTCCTGCAGCGGCAACATGTGCAAGGCCGCGTCCTGCAGGGTGAACCAATCGGTTTTCGCGGTAACGCGCTCGCCCCGCATCAGGCGGCGGATCACGCCGATGGCTTCGTCCTGGCGATCGCGGAGGGTCATCGGATCGAGCCCGATGGCATGTGCGTCCGATGACAGCGCGCCGGGACCCGAGCCGAAAATCGCCCGCCCGCCGGTCATGTGATCCAACTGCACCATGCGCTGGGCGACGTTGAACGGATGATGATACGGGAGCGAAATTACCCCGGTGCCAAGCTTGATGCGGCTGGTTCGTTCACCGGCGGCGGCGAGGAACATCTCAGGCGAGGCGATCATTTCCCAGCCGCTGGAATGATGTTCGCCACACCAGAATTCATCGAAGCCGAGCTTGTCGAGATGGGCGGTGAAATCAAGGTCACGGCGGTATTGCAGCATCGGGTGTTCGCCGAGCGGATGATGGGGCGCGAGGAAGGCGCCGAAGCCTAAGCGGGACATGGGGAATTCTCCGGGAATTGTGTTGGGGGCAGGCTAGATCAGGGCAAGAAGGAAAGGAAGGTCTTCTTTTTGTGAACAAAAAGAACTGCTTGCCTGGACCTGCCTTATGGCAACCCCGCCCCTGGCACGGCGACAGGCACAACATCAATCCCCGCCGTCATCTTCGTGGCGTTTGCCGGCCCGCTGCCCTCGGCAGTGCAGACATACAAATCGCGCCGATCCGCGCCACCCAACATGCAAGCGAAGGCATGGCGGCCGGCGGGCAAGGCCACCCGGTCGGTGATGGCACCGCCATCGATCACGCGCAGCAGTTCCGATCCGCGCGCATCGGCGACCCAGATTGCGCCCTCGGCATCGAGGCAGATGCCATCTGGGAAATGCCCCTTCAGGTCGGCGAAGACGCGCCGGCCCGACAGGCTGCCATCGGGCGCGATGTCGAACCAGGTCAGGCGCTGGCCGACGGTTTCGCCGATGACCATGCCGCGACCATCCGGGGTGATGACGGCGCCGTTGGGGAATTGCAGCCCTTCCGCTGCGACGCTGACGGTGCCATCAAGATCGACGAATGCCAGGGTCGCGCTGCGTTCAGCTTCACCGGCATAACGATCGAAGCCAAAATTGCCGACATAAGCGCGACCGTTGGCATCCACCACCATGTCATTGCATGGCCCGCCGGCGAGGGTGGAAATATCGGCAAAGGGGGCGAGTTGGCCGCCACTGAACTGCATTAGCTTGCGGTCGAGCATGGAGACAACCAGCAGGCTGCCATCCGGGCGCCACCCAAGGCCGGAGGGCTGCTGGGGCACGGTGACAATGGTTTCCGACTTACCGTCCGCATCCACCGCGATGACGCGATGGGTGTAGAAATCGGAAAACCACAGCCTGCCGTCGTGCCAGCGTGGGGCTTCGGTGAAGCTGAGGTCGCGTAGGATGGGGCGCATGGGTTCCTCCTGGTTTTTTGCATCATGGCGAAGCTTTGCGGATTGGTCACCAGGGAGGGTCGTTTAGGCTCACGGTGCCTTGACACTAATGTCGTCGCTGCAGAAGCCGCGTGTGATTCCGACGGTGCATAGACAAATAGCTAGAATTTGCCGATGTGCGGCTGGCAGCGCTAGACCTCCACAGCGCAGCCTGGCTTTTGGTAAAGCCCGCCAAATGCTGGTTGCCCGGCAGCTTTTATAACCGGCGTGCGCGGATATATATTATGGAATGGTGTGGCCGCCATCATGGCTGTCAAGCTTGTCCACGGCACCATCACCCGGCGCTTTGCGCCGAGCTCAGCGGATGTGCCTGCCATTATCGACGTGACGACCGAGGCACACCTGTATTCCGATCACACGTTCTTGCTGTCGTGGCAGCCGAAAACGTCGCGCGGGCGCAAATACAAAAATTTTCAAAGTAGTTCGTGTCACCTCATCCGACGACCAACACCTTGAATTTTTCTATTTCTGACTCCACTGCCCCGCTTCGCTCAGGAACCATGTCTTCGGCGGGGCCGAGCGGATAATCTCGGCGGCATAAATGCGCCCGATCGCATCGACAGAGACACGATCGGTCGCTGCACGATCAGTATAGATTTTTTTCCGCTCCGCATTGGACGAGGCCACGAGTGCTGCGACATCCGCAGAGGCCGCGCCCCGCAGCACAGCCATGCCGTCATAGCGTTCCCCAACCAGGCCCGCGGCGCGCGGCCCATCCAAAGGTCGCAGCTGCGCATACCCGGGCGCCGGCGCCAGGGCGACTAACGCTACGGCACAAAACGCGCCGACAACCAAAAATCGCCGGGTTAATTGCGTCCGACAAGCCTGATCAGAAGACCGGTTTAGTCGCGACATCTTGCTTAGCCTTTTCTTCGACCCGAAGGCGGACATCCGCATCGAGCTTGATGTTAAGATTAATCGTGATCGGTTCGGACGGCGCCTGGAGGGTTACGGTTGGCGAGCAACTAACAAGGGATCCCAAACACAACGCTACCACAGGCAGGCTAAGCTTCAATCGGTCTTTCACGGCCGCAGGACTCCGTCTGTCTGGCGCAAAAACGTCTGCGCGGCGAGGATAGTAGCTGAGGCAAGCTCGATCAGGCGATCGAAATTGCTTTCAAGTTTTATATTAAGCCGAAACGGCCGTCCTTCAAGCACGGCCGGATTGGCTCCCTCAATTTTCAACAAAACGGTCCCATTCCCAGCGTCATCCTCGGATAGGTCCATTGCCAGGTGGTTATAACGAAAATCTGCCATCGCCTGAAGCACAAGCGCCATGGACTCTCCGGCATCAACGATTTGTTTGGGCAACGCACCGCTCCGCAATTGTAGCACGCCCGGCCCACTCGCCGCGAGGCTGCCTTTGCGCAGGCGCACACGGGTGTCCGCCGCGCTCAGTTCGATCTCCCCATCCAGCCGCCCCGTTCCGCTCAGCCCGTCATTGCCGATGATTTGAAAGATCTCCACCAAATCCACCTGATGGAATGAAAGCTTCGTCCTTACCTCAGGCTGCGCCAGGGCAAGCGTGAACGGCGATGCCGTGATGCGCCCGCCTACCCAATCCGTTTGCAGGCCCTCGATGCGCAGCGCTGGCGCGGCTAGCAGCTGATAGGTAAGCACAGCGGTTGCAGGCGGCAGCCCCGCGCTGACAATGGTCGCCGTCAAACGTTGGCCCGGCGCCGTCACTAGCGGTGTTAATCCGACGATGGCAATGTTGCCTCCCATACGGCTCACCGTCAGGCCCGCTGGCTCATATCCAATATCCGCAAGACGTACGTTCAAAGCCGGTTCCAGCTTATTATCGTGCCAGCCAACGCCCCCAGCGAGCGAGACCGAGCCTGACAGCAAAGGAAGCCCAGCACCGGCCCGCGGAAACAGGTCACGTGGCTGCTGACCCTTCGGCCGAAACACCAGCGGAACCGAGGAGACGGTGGTATGGCCCAATCCTGTGCGAAAATCATGAAATCCCTTGGCATCGACGTTGATCGCAGTCGTCGCCGAGGCGGCGTGCCAAACGAAATTTGCCTGCGGCCCCATTATCTTGACATCACCGGAGATTTTGAGCGGCACCACCCGGGCCGGTGTAAGGCGGTCCATAATTCGCGCAGAAACCAGTTGAACAGCAGTCTCGTCCCCGCGAAACGCTATAATCGCCTCGACCTCGGCCACCGACCAGTCAAGCCAGGGTGCGGTGAATGCAGTCTGACCAATGCGTATACGAACGGCGCCATCTGCCCCCGCCGATAGGGCCAACTCCGCTGCGGCCACATGGAGCGTTTGTATTTGCCCGGCCTCGCTCAACGCAATGTTGGCGGTGAATCCGGCGCCGAGAACCTTCGCTTCTGTGACGGTGAGATCGGTGGCGAAGTCCGCCTGCATGTGCCGCGCACCTGCATCCAGGGTGACGCGCCCATCGGAGATAGCCGCGCGAAGGATACGGAACGACGTTGCCGGAAGCGAAATAGCGGTGGGTTCCCCCGGCGCTGTCGCATCTAATGCCATGCCGGACAGCCGCACCCGCCCCCCCGCCTGCACCAGCGCAACACGTAAGCCTGACAGCATCACATCATTTAACACGCCCGAGGCCAGCGTTGCGAGATCAAAGCCGACATCTATCTGTGCCACGCTTACGGCGCCGCCATAAAGACTGACATCGCGAAGGACCAAGCGGGATAAACCAATGTTACCCACGTCAAAGCGCGCTGGGCCCAGCCCGGCGCTGTCGAGCCAGCGAATTGCCAGTGCTGCCGCCATGTCCTGACGATAGAACCACCCCGCGCCGATGGCCGTCCCGAACGCCACGACCATTGCGGCACCCGCCATGCGCCAATTTTTGCGGCGCGTTGACCTTGGCGGTAAATGTTCGGATGCCTTAATCGCCGTCTCTCCTGGTTGCGGGGCATAAATGAAAGGACGCGTTTATCCCGGTAAGTTGAGACACCGTGGACCTCTATGTGGCCAGGGTGCGACCCGTTTTGCAACATCCACCGACGGAGTTGCTGTTCGCGACGTCGGCCTCGATTGCAATGGACCAGGGCAAGCGGGTTGCAGTTATTGAAGGACACCAGCGAACGACTGACTACAGCAATATCATCGAAAAACAGGACGGCTTCGGCCGTGCTTTCCCCCGCGATGGCTGGATCGCTGGGCGACAAGCGGAGCTCGTGATGACCGGCAAAAATCAGGTTTGGTGAATGTAAAGTATCGTTGCACCTATCCGCCGAGCCGCTATAAGGTTTCATGGTTATTCAGCGCGCGCGATCAAATACCAAGACTGGCAAAGCTGTGCCTGCGCCTGCTTTCCTCGCCGACGGTGGTGAGATGGGGGCGCGCATCCGCGTCCATGACTGGTCGGCGACGCTGCTTGGCCCACCGCATGGCTGGCCCCAGCCCTTGAAGACGATGGTTAGACTGATGCTGTCCAGCCCTCTTCCCATGGCGATCTATTGGGGGCCAGACCTTATTCATTTTTACAATGATACGCGCATTGCGGTGTTGACGCCCGGACATCACCCGGCGGCGCTTGGCAAAAAGGCCCGCGAACGCGGGGCGTACGTCTGGGATTTGATCGGCGCCAAACTCACATCGGTCATGGACGGCCAAGGCGGCACCTGGACCCAGAATCAGTTGATTCCAACGCTCCGCGACGGCCACATTCAAGATATTTACTGGACCTACAGCTTCGACCCGATCGATGATCCCGATGCGCCCAACGGTGTTGGTGGTGTCGTGCTGAGCCTTCAGGAAACCACGGGCATTGTACTCCATGCCCAGCGTCTGGCCTTTCGGCTGGACCTGCAGCAGGGGCTGCGTGGTCTGAACGATCCTGCCGACATCATGTTGGTTGCGGCGGAACGGCTCGGGCGCTTTCTGGGCGTAAGCCGTTGCGGCTATGCCGAGATTGATACGACAGGTGAAATGGCGGTTGTTACACGCGATTGGACCGATGGCAGCCTGCCCAGTATGGTAGGCTCCTACACGACCAGCGCGTTCAAATTAGATTTTGCCGACGATTATCGCGCTGGGCAGGCGGTTAGAATTGTCGATACCTTTGCTAATGGGCATCTTGATGCAGCAGAAGCAGCCGCGATATCAAGCCGTGGGCCGATACGCGGCAGGCTGGACATTCCATTTTCACAGAACGGGCTGCTCGTCGGGCTGTTCTTCGTCCACGACATCGTACCGCGCCATTGGACGATGGATGACGAAATATTGGTTCGCGACGTGGCTGAACACACCTGGTCAACCGTTGCGGCAGCACGCGCCCAGGCTGCCTTGCGCGACGCCGAGGACGAATTGCGTTATGCGCGGGAACTGAATCCGCAAGTCCCGTGGACCGCCGATCCCGCCGGCAAGATCATTGGATTTAGCCTGCGTGGGCTGGACCTGACCGGCCTTTCGGACGCGTACGCCCTGGGCGAAGGCTGGATGCGGGTGCTGCATCCAGACGACCGTGCGGCTCTCACCTCGGGGTGGATGCAAGCGATCGCAACGGGCGCGCCTTTTGATATCGAGCACCGCATCAGGCTCGCCGACGGATCATTCCGCTGGGTGCGCTCCCGCGCCCAACCGCGCCGCGACGCGGATGGCGCCATTCTGCGTTGGTACGGCTTTACCGAGAATATCGATGATCGCAAAATGGCCGAAACGGCGCTGCGCGCGTTGAACGCAAATTTGGAGGCCCAGGTTGACGTGCGCACCGCCGAACGCGACGCGGTCTGGCTGCACAGTGAGGACCTTTTTGTTGTCCACCGCATCGACGGAACTTATCGGACCGTCAATCCGGGCGGCGCCGCGGCGCTCGGCTACAAGGTGGACGAGCTGAACGCCATTGCGTTCGGGGCGATCAGCCCCCCCGAGGATCGGGCCAGCATCGCGGCTGCCTTCGACCATGTCCTTGGTGGCGGCAGAATCCGCGATTTCGATCTCCGCCTCCGCGCCAAAGACGGCAGCTATCGTCACTACAGTTGGTCCGCAATTCCCGGCGCCGCCCCTGGAATCATCTACAGCGCCTGCCACGACCTTACCCGGCGCAAGGCCCGTGAAGCCGAACTGCATGCTGTCGAGGAACAATTACGCCAGGCGCAGAAGATGGAGGTGGTCGGCCAGTTGACCGGCGGGCTGGCGCATGACCTCAACAACATGCTGCAAGCCACCCGTCTTGGCCTGGATCTGGCCAGCCAGCGCATTGAACAGGGCCGCGCCGGCGCCGCGCCCCCTTTCATCGATGCCGCTGGCCGCGGGGTGGACCGGGCGGCCGCCCTAACCCATCGCCTGCTTGCCTTCGCCCGACGCCAGACGCTGGATTCCAAACCAGTGGCGGTGGATAGCTTAATCGGCGGCATGCTCGACCTCGTGCAACGCACGATTGGCCCGGCGATCATGGTGCGAACCAATTTATGCGATGGGGAATGGCACGTGCTTGCCGATCCCAGCCAGCTCGAAAATGCCGTGCTCAATCTTGCCATCAACGCCCGCGATGCGATGCCGGACGGTGGTCTGCTGACGATGGCAACCACCGAAGTTGCGTTAACCGCGGCCGATCTGGCCGGCAATGGCGCCGCCATACCGGGGGATTATGTGGCCATCGCGGTTACCGACACCGGCATGGGCATGACCGACGATGTGTTGACCCGCGTGTTCGAACCGTTTTTTACCACGAAAGCACCCGGCCAGGGCACCGGCCTGGGGCTTTCCCAAATCCATGGTTTTGTTCACCAGTCTGGCGGCATAATGCAGATCGACAGCCGGCCCGAGCACGGCACGACGGTGCGCTTCGTCCTGCCGCGCTACATTGGCGCGGAAGTGGCGGCCGAAATGCCAGTGCCGCAAGCCGGCAACAACGCCGATGGTGGCGGCCGGGTTATCCTGCTGGTGGAGGACGTCGATGTGGTGCGCACGATGACGGCCGAAATTCTGCACGATCAAGGCTACACGGTGCTCGAAGCGTCCGATGGGTCGCAAGCCTTACGCCTGCTCGCCGATCATCCCCAGTGCGATATGTTGATCACCGATGTCGGGTTGCCCGGCATGAACGGACGGCAAATAGCGGATACCGCGCGGGAGCACTGGCCCGAACTGCCGGTGCTGTTCATTACCGGCTATGCCGGACTGGCCCTGCACAAAACATTCCCGCCGGGCATGGAAGTCATCGGCAAGCCGTTCAATCTGGATGTATTTCTGGCGACTGTGCAGCGCATGGCGGGTGTTGCATCGGCGTGACACCAATATCATTTGCGGCGGCGTGCTCATCGAGCACCTAATCAAAATCTGATCTATTCCAAACATGGGGGGATCATTCCCCGAAAGGCTCCTAGAGCGTGATCCGTTTAGGTTGAATCGGTAGACACGCTCTAGGATCTTGTTTTCACGATCATCTTTATCCGATCGAATAGGGAAGCCGATCGGATGATGCTCTAAGTTAAATCATTCGCCCGTTTTGATGAGCGGCCGGCCTAGATTTAGGTTGCGCGGGCTGGTGACGGCACCGCCGACAGCACCGACAGCGCCACCGAGAACGGCGCCAGCGCCAGGGCCAATGCCGGTCACTGAACCAATTGCCGCACCAGCGCCCGCGCCAAGCAACCCGCCCGACAGAGCGCGGTCCCCTTGGCTGTAGCCGCAACCGGCCAAGCTGAGACTGGCAATAAGCAGTGTGAATGAAAGGGTACGGGACATGATTTGCTCTTTCGATTTTAGGTTGGTTCGCTGTCACTATCAGGGTTCAATATCTGTGTTGGTGCAGATAATGTTTCCACTTTACGACATCACTTGTGGCTTACGACGCGATTTGTTTTTTACTATTCTGCAATATACGAAGGCTATAACATGGCACCGCCGGCGGCGGGTACGGGCGCTTTTTTGATACCTGACATCGTCGTTCCTCCTTGAGGGATGAGGTTAAGCAATTAGCAAGCCTTTGCAACATATCCCTTCTCACGGTTAAATGGCGTCGGTCAGGGTTACTTTCAATTAAATTTGTCGAAATTTAGGGTATGTCCTGACCATATCCTCACAAAGCTTTCCCATCGTCTTGATAAACCTTGGGGCTTGCGAAGGGGGCCCGCGTAACGAGCTAAAGTTTGTTGTGTGCCGATTCCCGGATTTGACGCGTTTGTGGGGGCACTGCAGCAATGACCAGCCGCAAAAGCGCAAGCAACGATTTTACTCCCGTACGCTTCAAGATTTCGGCGCGATGGTTCTCAACCGTGCGCTGGCTGATATTAATGTCGGCGGCGATGTTCTTGTTAGGGCGCCCGGCTAGCATCATGGTCATAATTTCACGTTGCCGTGCGGTCAGAAGATCAAGGCGCGCGGCGGCTGTCTGCTGGTGGCTGACCAGCTTGCGGTTGTGGCGGGCGAGTTCCAGCGCCCGGTCCACGCCCGCCAGCAACTCGTCCCTGCCAACCGGCTTTTCGATGAAGTCGAACGCACCTGCCTGCATCGCGGCAACGACCATCGCGACGTCACTGTGGCCGGTGATCATGATCGCCGGGGTGCGGTGGCCGTCAATGTTGATTTTTTCGAGTAATTCAAGGCCGCTAATGCCCGGCAGTTTGGCATCGACAACCAGGCATGCGATTTGATCGAGAGGGTATTCGGCAAGAAACGCCTCTGCCGACGGGAAGGTTTGCACCTTATGGCCAACATCCATAAGGACCAGCCGCATGGCATCGCAAATTCCCGGATCGTCGTCGATCACATAAATCGTTCCTGGCGCGGCGGAGATGTTGCCCGATGGCAGGCTCAGTCGGGCTTTGGGTAACATACCATGAATAACCCTCATCAACGCCCCCACCACAATCGGTTTGTTAAACCTTATGCAGTTTTGCGCGCTGATTTTGAGCATCGTTCCTGTTGAAATGTCATCCGTCAAAATAACGATTGGAATTGTGCGCCGCAGCTTTACGCGCAATTGTTCGGCAAGGCTGAGGCCGTTTATCCCGTTGCGAAGATTGAGGCCGATCAGGAGCAAGTCGGGGCTCATCAAGCCTTGGCCCACCAGGGCGAGTGCTTCCTCCCCGTCGGCCGCAACCGTGACTTGATGGCCTTCCTCGCGCAACATCAAGTTCAGTAGTTCTAATACTTCCGCATCGTCCTCGACCACTAAAATGACACCTGCCTGTGGCAATAGCCCCACGTCGTCTGCATCAGTTCGCGGCGGGTTGCCCTGCTGCAGAGTTTGCTTCCTGGCGTGCAGCTGGATATCAATGCTGAACACCGACCCCTTCCCCCGGATTGATCGGACCCGGACCTCGTGGCCGAGCAATTTGCCAAGTCGTTGCACATTCGATAGCCCCAACCCCCGAGTTGGCTTCGGCGCAGAGGCATCTGCCTGATCGTATTCATCAAATATTGCGACAAGCTCGTCGTCCGTGATGCCAATGCCAGTGTCCCAGACTTCAATGGAAAGACAATCGCCACGGTGGCGGCAGCCGAGCAGAACCTTCCCCTGAGGTGTATATTTCAGCGCGTTGGCAAGCAGATTACGGACCATCTCGCCGAGCATGTGTCTGTTACTGCAAACCACTTCGGCGGACTGGACCACCCGCAACTCCAGGCCTTGCGCCGTTGCAACCGCCCCGAACTCATGGGCGAGTTGTTGCAGTAATTCCCCAATCGGAAAATCAGACAGGTGCGGTTGAATATTGCCGCTGTCGATCCCAGTGATATCGAGCAGGGAATCGAGCATGCTGGACATCTTGGTCGTGGTTTCGTCCACCCTTGCCAGCAGTTCGAGCGCCTCGGTTGTCTTGCCATCACGGATTTTCTGGCTCAACACGTCGCGCATCAGGCTCAGCGCCTGCAAAGGCTGGCGCAAATCATGGCTGCCGGCGGCCAGAAATCGGAACCTGGCGACGCTTGCTTGTTCGATGTCTCCGCGGGCCGCCTGGAGTGCTTCGGCCCCGAGGTGCCGTTCTTTGCTGTCGACAAAGGTGACCACAACCCCGCCGACGGCGCCACCATCGGTGAGATACGGCGTGCTGCGGCGAAAATACGAGACGTTGTTCGGGGCTTCGACTTCGCGTTCGATGGTGGTGTGATCCGTCAGGATGATGCTGGCATCGCTTAGCAACGTGCTGTCGAACGACAGTGCTTCCAAATCCGACAGCGGCCGCCCAATATCGGTCTGGATGACGTTGAACAGAGCCTTGGTGGCGGGGGTGAATAGGCGAATACATAAATTGGCATCGAGAAAGATGGATGCCACATTCGTAATGAGGAGTACGTTTTGCAGATCGTCTGATGTGACGCGCTGCCGCGCCCGCGCTTCGTAAAGCTGAGTGTTGAGGGCAGAAATTTCGTTTTTGGTCGATTGCAGTTTTTCTTTTGCAACCAGTAATGCCTCGTTGCTGGATTGTGGCGCCTCATGCAGCAAGTCCGCTTCGTCGTTGACCGCGCTTTGCGCGTCGGTCAACCTTTGCAAATCATGGCTGGCGACCTGCAAGTCGGCGCGCCTGATATCCAATTCCTGTTCAAGTGCCATATCGGCATGCGTCAAGAGTAATTTCGGGCTGCGGACGGCGGCAAGGCCCATTAAATGCTCGCTGGGAAAGCAAATCAAAAATAACGCCTCGCCAGCGTGAAGCACCGGCAACACATCGATACGGTAATTACAGATGCTGCCGTCAAGTTCGACTACACCGTCAACGATTACGCGGCCGTTGCTGTCGTTGGCCACTTGAAGCGCTTTCCGCAGGCGGTTCTGCATCGCCGGCAACACCATCGCGAACAAATCGTGAGTCGGATAGCCAGGGGCCACATGGACAAAGCGGCCAATCGGGCCCAAGGAAAACAGGCATTCATTCTTGCTATTAATTAGAATGGCCGCCGGGACGTGGTTTTCCATCACCAACCGACCGCAAAGCTCTTCCATTTTGAACTTGCGACTATCTGCCAAGCATTCCGGGGAGCGGGACACCGATCTTTCGTTCCGGCTCCCAATGCCAAACTGCTGGTCGCTGGCGCCGACATGGCGATACATAAGGGCGGATTTGTCTAGCATGATGAAGCGATCATCCCGCTCGTTGACTGATCCCGCATTGCCCAGCACCAGGATCCCGTTGTTGCGCAGGGCACGGTGAAACACGTCGACTACGCGTTCCTGTACGATCGGCAGCAAATCGGTCGGCAGGTTTCGGTACAGCACCAAATCGAGGTGGGTAAACGGCGGATCACCCGGCACATCCTGCACGTTAAATACAATCATCGACCGGATTTCGGGCAGCACGCGATAAAAATTGCCTTCCTTGGAAAAAAACCTCGCCAGGCGGGGCGCCGATACGTCATGTGCGATGCTGTTTGGGTAAAGCCCGTCACAGGCCGTGGCGATGGCGTCGGCGTCGAGGTCGGAGGCAAAAATCTGAAGCTCGCGCCTGCCGCTGGATATGCCCACATATTCCTGAAACAGCATCACCAGCGAATAGACATCTTCCCCGGTGCTGCACCCGGCGAGCCAGACGCGGATCGGCCGATCAGGCTGCTGGGATGCTACCAGCTCCGGAATGATCCGCTCGGTGATGGCCTGAAAAACCCTCGAATCACGAAAAAAAATAGTCACGTTGATCAGCAAGTCCCCATACTATTTTGTCATGACCAATATCATCACGGCAGATTATGGCAAGATAACGCATAATCGTTGGCGATTTGCCGGCAGGAGTCGTATTCCAGCGGACCACCAGCGGGTGCAGTATGCCGGACTTGCAGAGGGTGAAATCATGGCGCGGGGTGACGCTGTCGTGTGGAAATTTGTATTAGCCGTCAGCACTTTTAACTCATACCGGTCTATGCAAATCGGCTAGACATGGGTTCGCGGTCTGGTGGCGCTAGCGGGGATTTTGGAGGGCGTCACTTAAAGCGCCGTATCTCCAATCGCCACGGAGCTGCGGACCAAAGCACCTATTTCTGGTCGGCATGACCCACATCCGGTGCCGGCGCCGGTGGTCTCGCCGA
>JACMOQ010000404.1 GCA_014377905.1 Acetobacteraceae bacterium
CGCTCGAACCCCGCCAGCGAAACCGCGACCGGTCCCTTGTTGCCCGATGGCCGCAGCCGCATGTCGACGGCATACATCGGCCCATCGGCGTCTGGCGCGGTCAGGGCGCCGATATAGCTATGCACGGCGCGGATGAACCACTGGCTGGCCGGCAAGGTTCGGGCGGGGAGGCTGGCGGTACTGTTTTGCACAGTGCCGGGGTGATCATAAATCAACATCAGGTCGAGGTCGGACCCCGCCATCATCTCGCGTCCGCCAGCCTTACCGAGCAACACCACCGCCAGCCCGCCACCGCGTATCTTGCCAAATCGGCGGGCGAAATCAGCCAGCACCGCCGGCAGTAAGGCGCCGAGCGCGGCGTCGGCCAGGGCGGCACGCGCAACGCCTGCGTCATCGGCTTCAATCCGCCCTTCCAGGGTGGCGACCGCAAGGGCAAATTCCTCCTCCCGGACAGTCGTGCGAATGGCAACGATGCTGTCTTCGAGTGTTTGCGCATCGCCGAGCTGGGCGGTCAGCAACGGCAGATAATCCGGGGTAGCGCGGGGCGCGAGCAACCCTTCAAGCGCTGCGGGATGGCGGGTCAGATGGTCGGCGAGCATTGGCGAGGCGCCCAGCACTGCCGCAATCCGCCCGAGCAGATCGGGATAATGCTGAAAGAGCGACAGGATGGCGACACCGGCCGGCAGGTGGGTCAGGAAATCATCGAACCGCGCCAAAGCACCGGTTGGATTGGATTGCCCGGCAAGGGCTGCGAGCACCGCGGGCAGCAATTGCGCCATCAACTCCTGCGCCCGTGCCGACCGCAATGCCCGTGGCCGCCCGGCCCGCCAGGCCCGGACTGTCACGGCAACTTTGGCCGGATCAGCAAAGCCGAAAGCGCTCAACGCCTCGGTCGTTTCAACAGGGATGTCGTCAGTGCCGGAAAAATCGAGCACGGTCGCCCCGTTGGCATCGGCCACGCCGAACAAAGCCCGATACGCGTTCTGGACATGCACCTGATGGCGTCGCAACACGGTTTCGAAGGCATCGGCGCTGGCAAAGCCCATGAAGCGGGAAAAATCCGCGAGCCCAGTCGCGGTTTCCGGCAGCGAATGGGTTTGCCGGTCGGCCACCATTTGCAGCCTGTGTTCGACCTGGCGCAGAAACCGGTAGGCGCGCTCTAGCGATGCCTGGGTCCGCCGCGGCAAATGCCCCGCCTTGGCCAGCAGCTTGAGCGCCACCAGCGTGCGTGGATCGCGCAGTCCCGGATCATGCCCACCCCACACCATTTGCAAGGTCTGAGTCAGGAACTCGATCTCACGAATACCACCGGCGCCCAGTTTGACATTATAGGCCGCCGCCGACGCGCGATGAATGTCGATCCGTCGCTTCATCGCACCGATATCAGCAATGGCCGCAAAATCCCGCTGGCGGCGCCATACAAAGGGCCGCAGCTCACTCAGAAAATGCGCGCCGAGCGCCAGATCGCCAGCCACTGGGCGGGCTTTCAGCATCGCCGCCCGTTCCCAGTTCTGTCCCATGCTTTCGTAGTAGGCGATCGCCGCTGGCAGCGCGATACAAGGCGGTGTTGCCGCCGGATCGGGCCGCAGCCGCAGATCGGTGCGGAAAACATAGCCATCTGCGTCGCGCACTTCCATCAATGTGACAAGATTTCGCGCCAGGCGGGTGTAAAACCCGGTAGGCGAGTCCCCATTATAGATTCCCGCATCAGGGTCATGCAGCAGGATGAGGTCGATATCACTGGAATAGTTCAACTCACCGGCACCCAGCTTGCCCATGCCCAGGGCGACGAAGCCGGAGGCGCGCGCCGGATCGTCCTTGAACGGCAGCACGAGGTCGCCCCGGTCATGGGCGTCGCGCAGCAGATGGGCAACGACCAGGCCCAGGGTTGCCGTGGCGAGGGTGGACAGGGTTTCGGTAATTTGTTCCAGCGTCCACGCGCCGCCGATATCGGCGACCGCGACGGCGAGGGCCACCACGCGCTTAGCCCGCCGCACCTCGGAGGCGATCTGCGTGCGCGGGGCGTTGGGCGGAATTTTAGCCAGCGCCGCCAGCGCCGCCACCACCACCGCAATTGGGCCAA
>JACMOQ010000405.1 GCA_014377905.1 Acetobacteraceae bacterium
GACCGCCCGGCTTGCGGGTTGGCATCAACACTGCGCGCGGTCGGGTTGCGCAAATCGAGCGCGAACAGGCGATCCTTGGGGTAGCCATTCGCCTCAAACCGCCAGAACGTGGTGATCCATAGCCCGGCAGTATCGCCGTTGCCGTGGACGAAAATGACCGGCGGGACAGGTTGGGCCGGGGCACTGGTGACGAGCGCGAGAAGGAGGATGGCTCCTAAAATCAGACGGCGCATTGGGGTCCTCCGGGATTGTGCGACCTAGCAAAGCACGGCACGAGGCGGCAAACCAGAGCCGGCTTGCTAAGCTGGCACGACCTGCGACACTGGTAGGATCGACGCAATGCAGGAGAGGCCGCCAATGTCCGCCCATTCGCATGGCGATGACCACGATCATGACGGGCATGGGCATAACGGGCATGGGCATCACGGGCATGACCACACCCCAAAAAGTTTTGGTACCGCGTTTGCGGTCGGGACTGCGCTTAATCTAGGGCTGGTCATCGCCCAAGTTATCTATGGTTTGGCCGCCAACTCGGTCGCATTGCTGGCCGACGCCGCCCATAATTTCGGCGACGTGCTTGCATTACTGCTGGCGTGGGGTGCTGCATGGCTTGGACGGCAGTCACCGTCGGCTCGGCGCACGTATGGCTGGGGCCGTAGTTCCATTCTCGCCGCGTTGATCAACGCCGTGGTGCTGCTGGTTAGCGCTGGTGCTATCGCGGTCGAGGCGCTGTACCGGTTGCAGGAGCCTGGACCGGTGGGGGGCATGACCGTGATTGCCGTCGGTGTGGCGGGGATCGCCGTCAACGGCATCACCGCCTACCTTTTCAGCCGGGGACACGACGACCTCAACATCCGGGCGGCCTTTCTGCACATGGCCTATGATGCGGCGGTGTCACTTGGGGTGGTGCTTGCAGCTGGCGGCATTTTGCTGACTGGATGGCTATGGTTGGATCCGCTGGCGTCGCTGGTAATTGTTGCGGTGATCATCCTTGGCACCTGGGGAACTTTGCGCGACGCGGTCAATCTGGCGATGGATGGCGTGCCGCCACGCGTCGCACACCGTGATGTCCAAGCTTATCTGCAAGGCCTTCCTGACGTGATCGAAGTCCACGACCTCCATATCTGGGGGCTGTCAACCAGCCAGATTGCGCTCACCGCCCATCTGGTGCGGGCAGAGACGGGGGATGATCAGGCGATGATCCAGGCAGCGGTCCAGGGCCTCAAGCAGAAATTCGCCATCGATCATGCGACGTTACAGGTGGAAACCGTTTCATCGGCGGAGATATGCGCGCTGCGGCCTGCCCATGTGGTGTGATGGGTGCCGCTGCGACATCTGGTCATAGTTGGTGATATCGCGGGTTCCCGACCTATTTCCGCCGCCGCCCTTTTCCTGCAATACCCTTATCAGCGCTTGGGGGCGGAATAACGGGAGGCGGCGCATCAGAGGCCAGATTTTCCCGCCCGATGCGCCGGAAAATCTCATTAAAGCGCTTTTCGCCCTGCTCGGGGGAGAACGAGTCGTTAACAAATGTCCAGCTTGCATCGGACATGCGCTCCCACAGCGCCTGATCGGTGTAAAGTCGCACCAGCGCCTCGGCAAAGCTGCGGCCATCGTCGCCGATGAGCACCTGCTTGCCCTCCGTAACGCCCATCCCCTCAGCTGCGACCGAGGTGAGGACGGCCGGCACGCTGTAACTGAGGCTGGTGACCACCTTGCCCTTGAAGCCCGCGCCGTAGCGGAGCGGTGCCACGCTGATGCGATGGCGATCGAACACTGGTTCAAGATCCGGCACGAAGCCGCCGATGATCACGTCCGATGACGCCAGACGTTTGATCGCTTCAGGCATTTTGCTGCCGTAAATGTAGAACTTAGCGCCTGGCAGCATTTCCCTGACAATCGGCATGACATCGCAAATGAAGAAATCAATCGCATCAATGTTCGGGTGATGGCCGAAGCCACCGATGAACATGAAGCCCTGGCGGTCCGCAAAGCCTGGACGAGCGCGCGGCGCCGGGCGCTGAACCCAGGGGAAATAGTAGACAAACGCCCCCGGGGCATCTTGTTGCAACAGGGTTTGCTCCACCGAGCTCAGCACAATGGTGCAATCGGATGCCTTGATGACTTCGAGCTCGCGGGTCTTGACCTTGCCGGCCTCGACCAAATCAAATGCTGAATGGCGTAGCTTCGCCGCCCTTTCCATTCGAAGGTAATGCAAATCCTGGGTATTGAACACGATCGGTGCATTCGGCGCATACCGCCGCAACAAGGTGAGGCACTTCTCGGTCACGGCGAAGCGATGGATGTAAATCACATCGAATTCGGCCCCGCGCGCCGACAAAAACTGCTCCATGGTGCTGAAATAGGGATGATAGATGCATTCAACGCCGAGCGCCTGCAGCGGCGGTGTATATTCCGCCATGTGGGCAAAATTATCCTCAGGGATGAAGGTGATCTTGAAGCCCATGGCCTGCAGGATCTTCATCTGCTCGAACGTAACGACCGAGCCCGCGTCCTTGTCAGGCTCGGGGGTGACGGCGTCAATCAGCAGCATGCGCTTGGTTACGCCGCGATCGCGTTCCAACAGTGGTTCAAGTGCATTGGGGCGATGGGTGGCGAGAAGGGTCGCCCATTTGTCCTGGAAACGGATCATGTTGCGAAGCTGATACGCCTTCATGCCCGACTTTACGTCGCGCCCGTTGCTGATACCCTCGAAATGCACCACGACCGAGCTTGGCTGATAGAGCACATCGTAACCCGCATGCCGAACCTGCATGGCTAAATCAGCATCTTCGTAATAGGCGGGGGTATAGCGCACATCGAAGCCACCGAGCTCATCCCACAGGGTCTTAGGCAGCATAATCGCAGCGCCCGAAACGTAATCCACCGACCGGACGTAGTTGTAATCAGAATGATCGGCATCGGCGAGGCGACCATAGTTCCAGCCCGAGCCATCCTGCCACAATATGCCACCAGCCTCCTGAAGCCTGCCATCCGGATAGACCAGCTTCGAGCCTACCAGACCTGCTTTGGGGAAAGTCGCAAAAGTATCCACCAGCGCGTCAATCGCGCCTGGGTTGAGGGTCGTATCGTTGTTTAGAAAGAACAGATACTGACCGGCTGCCGCAGCTGCACCGCGGTTACAACTGCCAACGAAGCCGAGATTTTCCTGGTTCCGCAGGATTTTCACGCCAGTAAGTAAATGCGATGCCAGGCAGGTTTCGTCGGTGGAGCTATCATCCACCACGATTATTTCAAAAGCGCAGTCCGGTAGATTGCTCAACAGCGAAGTAAGACACTGATGCGTATAGAAATATTGATTGTAAACCGGGATGATGATTGACACGACAGGATCGGTCGGATCGAACATTAACGGTGGGAAGCGTTTGCGAGTACGCTCGAGCAAGGTGACCTGCTTCAACCCAGGGCCGAACTCGTCAAAGCGTGCCAATTCTGGGGTCAAACGGCTTAATTCGTCAGCCGTTTCAGACAGATTGTAGATTATTTCGTCCGGTAGCAGGATTTCGGAAGGCGTTAACCGTTCGACCACGTC
>JACMOQ010000406.1 GCA_014377905.1 Acetobacteraceae bacterium
TCCAGTGTGCCGCCATACTCGTCGTCCCGCACATTCGAAAGGGGCGAGATGAAGCTGCTGATCAGATAGCCATGCGCCGCATGCAGTTCGATCATGTCGAACTCGGCCGCCTCGGCCATTTCCACCGCCTTGATGAACTGGCGCAGCACGATGTCCATGTCGCCCCGGTCCATCGCCTTTGGCACGGCGTTGCCCGGCTGCCACGGGATCGCCGAGGCTGACAACAGCGGCCAGTTGCCCGAAAGCAGCGGCATGTCAGCCTCTTGCCATCCGACCTGGGTCGAGCCCTTGCGCCCCGAATGTCCGATCTGGCAGCAGGTTTTTGCCTGAGTCTCGGCATGGATGAACCCGTTGATCCGTTTCCACCCCGCCTCATGTTTTGGCGTATACAGTCCCGTGCAGCCCGGCGTGATGCGGCCATGGGCCGACACGCAGGTCATTTCGGTATAGACCAGCCCCGCCCCGCCCTTGGCGCGTTCGGCGTAATGCACGAAATGCCAATCACCCGGCACCCCGTCCACCGGCCGGTACTGTGCCATGGGCGACACCACCACGCGGTTCGGCAAAGCCATGCCGCGCAGTTGAAACGGCGCGAACATGGGCGCCCGGCCCGTCTCACCGCCAAATTGCCCACCAAACCAGTCCTCCGCCCCGCGCAGCCAGGCCGGATCGCGCAGGCGCAGGTTTTCATGGGAAATCCGCTGCGACCGCGTCAGCAGCGAATAGGCAAACTGTGGCGGCGGCAGGTCCAGATAGCGTTCCACCTCCTCGAACCATTCCAGGGAATTGCGCGCGGCCGATTGCAGGCGCAACACCTCGACCCGCCGCTCGGCCTGATAGCGTTCGAAGGCTGTCTTTATATCCGGTTCGGAATGCAGGTATTCGGCCAGCGCAATTGCACTGTCGAAGGCCAGCCGCGACCCGGACCCGATCGAGAAATGGCTGGTCGCCGCCGCATCCCCCATCAGCACGACGTTTTCATGATACCACTGCGCGCAGATCACCCGTGGAAACTGCATCCATACTGCCGAGCCGCGCAGATGCGCTGCATTCGACATCAGGTCATGGCCACCCAGATGGCGTTCGAAAATCTTGCGGCAGGTCTCGACCGTCTCCTCTTTGGACATGTCGGCAAAACCCCAGCGGTCCCAGGTCTCGGGCAGACATTCCACGATGAAGGTCGCGGTGTTGTCGTCGAACTGATAGACATGGGCCCAGACCCAGCCATGCGCGGTCTTTTCGAAGATGAAGGTAAATGCGTCGTCGAATTTGGCATGGGTGCCCAGCCAGACGAACTTGCACTTGCGCAGATCGACGTCCGGCTTGAACACCTCGGCATATTCGCGCCGGACCAGCGAGTTGATGCCGTCCGTCGCCACCACGATGTCAAATTCCTGCCGGTACTGCTCGGCCGATTTGAACTCGGTCTCGAACCGCAGATCGACGCCCAGATCCCGCGCCCGCGCTTGCAGCAAGATCAGCATCGCCTTGCGCCCAATCCCGGCAAAGCCATGCCCGCCCGACACCGTGCCCACTCCGTTATGGACCACGGCAATGTCGTCCCAATAGGCGAAATTGCTGCGGATCGCATCGGTGGAAACCGGGTCATTCTTCTGCATCCGGGTCAGCGCATCATCCGACAGCACCACGCCCCAGCCAAAGGTGTCATTGGCCTTGTTGCGTTCCATCACCACAACCTGATGCGCCGGGTCCCGCAGCTTCATCGAGATCGCAAAGTAAAGCCCTGCCGGACCACCCCCCAAGCACAGAACCTTCATTGCCAACCCTCCGCTTTGCTGACCTCAGCTTGCCACCCGCCAAAAACAATTTCAAGCTTGAAACTTCAGACTTGAAATCATGCCGCAGGGGTGCAGACTGGCCGGATGGAAAACCGACCTCAGACCATCGGCATCATAGGCCTTGGCACCATGGGCCTTGGCATCGCGCAGGTCTTTGCCCAGGCGGGATTTGCCACCATCGCCACCGATGCCCAACCCGCCACGCGCGACAGCGCAACAGCGCGCATGACCGAAGCCCTGACCGCCCGGGTCGCGGCGGGCAAACTGAGCGAGGCCGACTGCGCCGCAACCCTGTCCAACCTGCACATCGCCAACACAATGACCGCCTTTGCGGCTTGCGATCTGGTGATCGAGGCGATTATCGAACGCACTGATGCCAAACAGGCCCTGCTGGCCCAGTTGGAGGCGATCGTATCGCCGGGCGTCATCCTCGCCACCAACACGTCCTCGA
>JACMOQ010000407.1 GCA_014377905.1 Acetobacteraceae bacterium
ATGATCAGCACCAGGCTGGTATCCTTGAAGAAACCGATGAAGGTGTTCACCAGCGGCGGAATCACTGTGCGCAGGGCCTGCGGGAGGATAATCTGGCCCATTTTCTGCCAATAGGTCAGCCCGAGCGCATCGGCGGCCTCGTACTGGCCCTTGGGCAGCGATTGCAGCCCGCCGCGCACGACTTCGGCGAGGTAGGCGGCGGCGAACAGAATGATCGCCACCTGGGCGCGCAATAACTTGTCCGGGTTGAGCCCGACCGGCATGAACAGCGGGAACATGACGGACGCCATGAAAAGCAAGCTGATCAGCGGCACGCCGCGGATCAGCTCAATATAGACCACACAAATGAACTTCACCGCCGGCAGGGTGGTGGACCGGCGCCCGAGGGCGACCAGCACCGCGAGCGGAAAGGCGAAGGCCAGCCCGAACGTCGATAAAATCAGGGTGATCGGCAGCCCGCCCCAGAGATCCTGCGGCACATAGACCAGCCCAAACACGCCGCCCCACATCAGCACCCCGATCGTCGTCAGGATGGCGATCCAGATATAGGCAAGTTCCTTGCGCCAGAAGCGCCGCATTGCCGAGATTACGAACAGCGCCAGGAACAGCGCGATCACGATTGCGCCACGCCATTGCTCGTCATACGGGTAGCGGCCGAACAGGATGAAGCGGTGCTTGTCCCAGATCACCGCCCAGCAGGCGCCCTCGCCCTTGGCGATGCGGCAGGCGGTGGGATCGAGCTTGCCAGCCGCATCCGATTGCACCGTCCAGACACTTTTGATCAGCGCCCAGTCGATGAACCCGACGGCAAATTTCAACATGAAATAGCCGAGCGCCAACGTCACCAGGGATGACCAGATCGAGCCGAACAAATTGGTCCGCGCCCATTCCAACGGGCCGAGCGACAATAGCTTGGGCTCGGCGCGGGCGGGCATTGGGATGTGGTTGACTGTCGCGCTCATCTCACCGCTCCACCAATGCTATGCGGGCATTGTACCAGTTCATGAAGAGTGAAATTGCCAGGCTTATGGTGAGGTAAACGCCCATAATCAGCGCGATGCCCTCGATCGCCTGGCCGGTCTGGTTCAGCATGGTGTTGACGATGGCGACCAGGTCCGGATAGCCGATGGCGACGGCGAGCGACGAATTCTTGGCAACGCCGAGATAGGTGCTGGTCATTGGTGGGATGATCACCCGCAGGGCCTGCGGCAGCACGATCTTGCGCAACACTGTGGGACGGTGGAGACCAAGCGCACCGGCAGCTTCCCATTGGCCGGAGACGACTGAGGTAATACCGCTGCGCACGATTTCGGCCGCATAGGCAGAATGATACAGCACCAGCCCAATCAGGAGTGCGATCATCTCGCCCGACACTGCTCCGCCACCTTCGAAACGGAAGCGGCCTTTGACCGGCATGTCCATATGGAAGGGCGCGCCGAACCCGAGCCAGATAATCGCCGGCACCAGTATTAATGCCGCGATGGCTAACGGCCAGACTTTCGGCCGGTCGCCGGTGGCGTTTTGGATCCGCGTTGCCCGCCGCCGGGCGATGCCGACCAACACGAGGCCGACAATGAACGCGAGGCTCGCCCAGCTATGCGCCGGTTGCCAGTCGAGCAATGGGACTTTCACGCCGTTATTGGAAATATGGACGCCAGGCAGAACCTCAATCGCCTCCCGCAGGATCGGCAGGCCGAGCACCATCGTGTACCAAAACAGCAGATGCAGCAGCAGCGGGATGTCGCGCATGATTTCGACATAGGTGCGGCACAGACGCGACAGCAGCCAGTTGCCGGATAGTGAGGCGATGCCAACGAACGTGCCTAAAAAGGTCACCAGCACCACGCCGATCACGGTGACCTGCAAGGTATTCAGAATGCCGATGACAAACGCGCGGCCATAGGTGTTGATCGACGGGTCATACGCAATGAGGTGCTCGCCGATCGGAATGCCAGCGGTTCGGCCCATGAATTCAAAGCCGGTCGCGATGCGGCGTTGCGCCAGATTGGCGGTGGTGTTCGCGACGAGATACCAGATTGTTCCGCCAATAATCCCGACGATTACAATCTGCCAGATAATCGCGCGGAATTTGGGGTCCGCCCAGCTCAACTGCATCCCCTTGCGCGGCGCACCGCGCGACGATGACAGGCGAGGGTCGGAGGTTGTGGACGACATATCCTGGGGACCCTTTAAGCAATCACTCAGATGGTCCGCAGGCAATTGGCCGGGACACGGCCCTGCCCCGGATTGCTCCGGGACAGGGGGCTAGAGTGTCAGCGCATCGGCGGCGCGTACTGCAATCCGCCGTTGTTCCAGAGATTGTTGATGCCGCGCGGCATCCCATACGGGGTTACGTTGCGGTCCCAGCCCTCGCCGAAATTGCCGGTCTGCTTGATCGCATTATAGGCCCATTTGTTGTCGACCCCGAGCGCCTTGCCCATGTCGCCTTCAAGGCCCATCAGGCGGCGGATTTCAGGAACCGTGCTTTTCAGCGCCTCGTCCACATTGGCCTGGGTGATGCCATGTTCCTCGGCGATCAACGTGGCGAAATAGGTCCAGCGCACGATATCGAAGAACTTGTCATCGCCCTTGCGGACCATCGCGCCGAGCGGTTCCTTGCTGATGATGTCGGGCAACAGGACGTGTTCAACCGCTTTCGGGCCCTGCTGGAAGCGGAACCCGGCGAGGCCGGACGAGTCCGTCGAATACGTGTCACAACGGCCCGACAGATAAGCGTTCTGGAGTTCGCTGAGGTCCTGGATCAGAACTGGGGTGAACTTCATCTTGTGAACGCGGAAATAATCCGCGACCGCGAGTTCGGTCGATGTCCCGGGGGCAACGCAGACCGTGGCGCCATCGAGTTCCTTGGCTGACTTCACCTTCAGCGAGGCTTTCACCAGAAAGCCGGTGCCGTCATAAAAGTTCACGCTGGCGAACATCGCGCCAAGATTGCCTTCGCGGGCAAGAGTCCAGGTGGTGGAGCGGTACAGAAGGTCCACTTCACCCGATTGCAGCGCAGTGAAGCGGTTCTGCGTCGTGGTCGGGATGAATTTGATTTTTTTGGCATCGCCGAGAATCGCGGCAGCAATCGCACGGCAGCTATCGGCATCGAGGCCACGCATCACGCCCTGGCTATCTGGCAGCGAAAACATCGGCGAGGTGCCGGCCACGCCGCAATTTAGTTCGCCACGTTTGACGATGGCATCGATGGTGGCCGAACCGGTCTGGGCAAGTGCCGCGGTCGCGGTCAGCAGGGCACCGGCGGCAAGCGCACCGGCAAAGAGGCGATTCATTTTTAAACTCCCGCATTGAGCGGCGTGCTGCCGCAATGTCGTCACATAGCCAGCAGATGGGCAGGAAATCAATAGCTGCGTTGCACATCGCGCATCGCTTGCCAGCGAAGCTCCATCTGGTAGCGTTGCAGGGCAAAAAAGCGAGAAATGTTGTGCAAATCCTGCTCACCAACGCCCAGATCGTCGATGCCACTTTCGCCGAACCGATCGAAGGACATGTCCTGATCGAGGACGGCATCATCAAGGACATCGCCGCCCGCCCGCGCGCGGCGGCGGGACGCATGATGATCGACCTCAAAGGCCGGACCTTGATGCCGGGACTGATCGACTGCCACGTCCACGTGGTCGCCAGTATGATGAACCTTGGTGCCAATGCGGCGCTGGCGGACACCACGGCTTTGCTGCGATGCCTGCCAATTTTACGCGGCTACCTCGATCGCGGCTTCACCACGGTGCGCGATGTTGGCGGTGCCATGTTTCCCCTGGCCGACGCGATTGCCCACGGCCTGGCGGTTGGGCCGCGGCTGATCCAGTGCGGCAAGGCACTGTCGCGCACTGGCGGGCACACGGATTACCGCGAACGCCATGATGGGCGCGATTCGGATCGGTATCTCGCAAAGTTTGGCGTGCTCGGCCGGATTGCCGACGGGGTGGACGAGGTGCGGCGGGCGGCACGACAGGAATTGCGGCAAGGCGCGCAGTTCATCAAGATCATGGCCAATGGCGGCGTATCAAGCCCGACCGATCCGATCGCCTGGCAAGGCTATTCGGAGGAAGAAATGCGCGTGGCGGTGCAAGAGGCTGCTGACGCGCAGACCTATGTCTCGGCGCATCTCTATACGTCAGACGCGATTGCCCGCGCGGTGCGCTGTGGGGTTTACAGCCTGGAACATTGCAATTTAATTGATGCCGCCACGGCCAAGCTTGCGGCCGAGGCCGGCTGCGTCGCGGTGCCGACTTTGGTAACGTTCGAGGCTTTGGCCGAAGACGGGCCACGCCTCGGGCTGCCGCCGGCCTCGATTGCCAAGATCGAGGACGTCCGCCAGGGCGGCATGGCGAGCCTTGCCATTCTGCGCGACGCCGGGGTGGTGATGGCCTATGGCACCGATCTGCTGGGCGAAACCCAAAGCCGCCAAAACGAGGAATTCGCCATCCGCGCCCGGGTGCTCGACAGCCGATCGATCCTGGCGAGTGCGACAACGATTGCGGCCAAACTGATCAGGATGGAGGGGCGACTTGGGGTGGTCGCGCCTGGCGCGATCGCCGATCTGCTGGTGGTGGATGGCAATCCGCTGGAAAACGTGGCGTTGCTCGCCAATCCGGCGCGCAACATTCTGGCAGTAATTCAAGGTGGCCAAGTATATCGATCGGCGGGGCTAACTAAGTAGTTTCCGAACCTACCCGCCCAACCCTCGCCGTCAATAGGTTATCCTATCAACGATGAGGCCCGTTTATGGCTAACAAGGACACCGCTAGCCGCATCTTCTCTCACTTTATGCGGGAGCGCGGTTTTCCCTCGGTTGGCGCCAAATCAACTGTGGCAATTGATGGTGTGCGAATCATTGTCGGTGGCGACCTTGGTTGCGATGATGCTGACGGGCAAATCCTGACAGTCATGCAAGCCATGCCGCGCGAGCAGGACGCTCGG
>JACMOQ010000408.1 GCA_014377905.1 Acetobacteraceae bacterium
GACTAACAACGCCGAAAAGCCTCACGGCTTCAGCATGATCAGCAGCTTTCAACCCACGACCTTCCGTGAACGCGGGGCGGCCGTTCCGTTCACCACGCCGGTTCTGAGCGGCGCACGCATACGCCTGGGGCCGCGGCAGCAACCCGAGGTATTGGTGTGCAATCCCGCAGGTGGAAAGGGTGTTTACGTCGTGAAGTTGACAGGGATCGAGGCATTTTGTCAGCCAAGTCTGTTCGACCGCGCTCTGATCGCAGAAATTCGTGCATCCTGCGTGCTGACGCCTGCCGGTTTGCGTCAGGCGGCCTTGCGCGCGATGTCCGGCGGCTTGGCAGGCCGTGCCGCGCAGCGCAGCGCCACCCAGGCCCCGAAGCACGCCGAGGCATTGCAGCACCAGACCCGCATTGGGTTGCGACAATTGCTCTATTCCCAGATATCGGCCTCCGGCAGCGGCGCTCCACTTGCCATCCTTGCGTCCAGGCTGAACCTTCCCGCCGAACTTATTGGCAGAATTACGCAGGCATTAGCGGATTTATGCGCGGAGATCGGCATACTAATCAGCCTAAAATCGCCGCTGGCGACACGGCTAGCGCAATTGGCCAAACTGAGCGCGCTGGCCGATGCGGCCATCCCATGGCTTGATGGGCGGCGCGCACGTGACGTTGAGTTGATGCGGACCGACCTTCTACAATATCTGAGCTGTGGCAAGCGCCTCGACGCCGATATCGCCGGGTTGCTGGGCAGCGCGCCGACCCTGATCGCCGACTTCGCCCGCGACCCGATTTTGCTGGCCGAACGGCTCACCCAGGTAGACTGGCTGTTCGACGGATGGGATCGGATTCTGACCTTTTGGCAGGACGGTGCGACGGCAGGCCCCCTGCCAGCCCCGGCAGTCCTGGCGGCAATCCTACCGCAAACGCCGCCTTTGCCGAGCGAAGCGCTTGCCATGATCGGCGTCCGACCACTATCTGGGGGGCAGGCCGCGCCGACAGAGCGCGTCCGACCCTCGGCCGACGAACATCGGAGTGTCCTGTCGCTCAATGAGCTGCTGGCCCGCAATGAGCGCGCGCTCGCAGCCTAGACCTCATTTTCGACTGGCATTGGAAGGGGCGAGCAATATGACGACTGGCAAAGCGGGGATCGGCTCGGCACTCCGCAGCCTGCATGGTGACTTACAGATTACAGCCGACCAAAAGCTGACCAAGGTCGTGGCGATGCTCGATGGACTGGCCAGTCGAGGTGACGCTGACGTGCTGATTGCCGCGCTACGGCCACGCCTGGCGCGACTGCGGCTATCGCGCCCGCTGAATTTCCATCGCATCCTGTTCACCCCGTTTGATCCGCTGATCGTTTCTATCTCCGATTATGTTCCTTCCACACCTGCCGTGCCTCGCACTGTGCTTGGCCCGCTTGGTGACCTGGTGCGCGAGGCAGATCCTGACTTGGTTCTAACCTTCAAAGCGCTTGTGGCCGCGACCCCAGGCGACGCCTATACGCCAGGAACACCCGTGGGAAAGACAATCTGGGCCGCCGCCGGCGCCATCCTGCTTACCGCCAAACGACCGCCGGATTGGCAACAGATCTCCGGGATGCGTGATGCCGAGTTCGCCCCTCTCTGCAAAAGCCTTGGTTCAATTCTAGGTCTGGCCGCCAAATTGCACGACATAGTTGCGGCCGAGATGATAGGGGTGGCACCCGACACCGCTGCCGTGGAGCAGTTGCTGGCGCCCTTGAACAGTGATGACACAAAAACGGTCGCAATGCTGATCGCGCTGCTGAACGCGAACATGCCGAATGCCGCTGCCGTCCGGACTCTGAATCAGGCACTTGCTCTCCAATCCTGCCCCCCCGCTTTGCGTCTGGCGGCCAATCAGGCCCAGGACTTCATCCTTGGTGCCCTCGAAACGGCGCTGCCAGTGTCAGCCAACCTTTCCCAAGCACCAGCCAGTGTGGAACGGGCGGCTGACACGCTTGATGCCCAAGCCACACGCTTGCGCGGCCAAAATGCCCAGCTCGCCCGGCTGGGCGCCGCCCGATCGCGGATTGATACCGCATGCCGCGCGCAATTTAGTGATTTTATGACACGTCACGTTTTTGCCTCGCTCGCGCACATCGCCAACGCCGATGATGCGACGATTGACGGTTTTGAGCGCGACGCCCGCGCATTGCGCCGTTTCGAACAGGCCGCCAGAAGGATCGGCGGTGCGGCAAGCTACGACCAAACGCTGCGGGCCAGCGCGGAGAAATTGCGCCCGCATCGCAATGACAGCATTGCCACCAAGACCGACAAACTTCGCTTGGCAGAAATCCTGCTCGGGTCCCAAGCGGCGGCCGAACTTCGGTGAAATCTGCCGTCTATTCTGGCCGCTTCAGCTGATCTGAAGGTTCTGCATCACCGCTTCCAGCTCCCCGAAGCTCGGCATATACTGGGTCGGCACCATTTTCCGCCCGGTTTCGACACTGACTTGCGGCGCATTTCCATGCAGATGGGCGACCAGAACCGCTTTGACCACATCGAGGAACTTGCTTTCCTCTTCGACCACCCCTTTGATGCGGGTAGCGAAGGGCCCAGCCAGGCCATATGCCAACAGCACGCCCAGAAACGTGCCTACCAGCGCCCCGCCAATCATTGCCCCGAGCACAGCGGGGGGTTCATTGATGTGCGACATGGTTTTGATAATGCCCAGCACGGCAGCCACGATCCCGAGCGCCGGTAGCGCATCGGCCATGCTTTGCAATGCGTGCGACGGGTGCAGTTCCTCATGGAGGGTTTTCTTCAACTCGCGGCCCATTAGATCTTCAATCTGATTAGGGTCGTCGGCATTCATCCCGAACATTCGCAAGTAATCACATATCATATCGCTGACATGATGATTCTTCAACAGTTTGGGAAATTTCTGAAACGCGATGCTCTCGTCGGGCTTTTCGATATGGGCTTCCAACGCCATCGCGCCCTTAGTACTGGCAAGTCTGACAAAGAAATACAGCAGGCTGAGCAGTTCGACATAATCGGATTTATGATACTTTGATCCTTTCACCATCTTGCCCATTGCGGCGAAGGTGTGCTTGACATCATGCATCGAATTAGACATCAGAAACGTACTGATCGCCGCCCCCATAATGGTCCAGAGTTCCAGCGGCATCGCTTCGAGCAACGGTTCCATCGCGCCGCCGGCGGTAATGTAGGCGCCAAACACACAGAAGAACAAAAGTATTAGGCCGCCAATCATCAGCATGGTGCAGCGCCTATTTGGGAAGTGAATTGGCTCATTTCGTGTTTTTGCCCGCCGACGGGCTGACCCAAATTGGTTTGACGGTCCGCAGCACGGTGATCGCGATCCGTCGATTGGCGGCGGCAAAAGGATCGGCCGGCAATAGCGGATCGCGATCGGCATTGCCGGTGACACTCCGGAAGCGCGTCTCGACCATGCCAGTGTCGATCATCAGCCGCCGTGTTGCGTTGGCTCGCTCGGACGACAATTCCCAATTGGTTTTGTCACTGCCTTTGAACGGGGCCGCGTCGGTATGCCCAGAAATCGATATTCCCTCGGGCAGTCGGTTCAGGATCGGCACCACGCTTTGCAGCAGTAATTTGGCACGTTCGAGGATAATGGCTGAACCCGTGGCGAACATCGGCCGCTTGTCTTCATCATGGAGCTGGATGCGCAGCCCGTCCGGTGTTTCGTCGATGGCTAGCTGGTCGGCGATTTCGGCCAGGCGCGGATCGCTTCGTAGCGCCGCCCGGATTGACTCGGTGGCCTGTTGAAA
>JACMOQ010000047.1 GCA_014377905.1 Acetobacteraceae bacterium
CGTGGGGTTTGGGGCTGGATTGATCGCCGGGTGGAACGCGGCTTCGATGCGGCGCGCGATGGCTATGCCTTCACGCTTGGATTTGCGCTGCGGTTCCGCTGGATCACCTTGTTTATCACTCCGGTGGTGATCGGGGTCACGGTCTGGATGTACATCGCCATCCCCAAAAGCATGTTTCCGACCCAGGATATCGGACTAATGCAGGGCTCGACGCTCGCCGGACCCGAAACATCCTTTGTCGCGATGGCCGAGAAGCAACGCGCCGTGGTCGAAATCTTACTGCGCGATCCAGCGATTGCCGCAGTTGGTTCAACCATCGGGGTGTCAGGCGGATTTTCGGCGATGAACCGTGGCCAGTTGACCATAGGCCTGAAGCCGCTGGCCGAACGCGGTGGGGTCCTGGCGCCGGCGATCATGGCCCGGCTTCGTTTGCCGCTCGCGCGGATCGGAGGAATGCAGACCTTCCTGTGGGCCGCGCAGGATCTGCCGTCGGGCGGGCGGGGCGGGGCGTCGGAGAAATTCGTCCTGCTCGGCCCCGATGTCGTTGAATTGCGACAATGGACGCTGGCGCTGGTCGATAGACTGCAAACGGTCACCTCAATCACCGAAATGAACTCTGACCAGGACCGCACCGCGCCGATGGCCAATGTGGTGATCGACCGCGACGCGGCGGTGCGGATGGGGGTGTCGGTGGCAGCAATCGGTAACGCGCTGAATAACGCCTTCGCTCAACGCCAGATTTCGATCATCTACTCCGAACGCAACCAGTATAGGGTGGTCGAGGAGGTTGATCCCAAGCTGCAAACCGACCCGACCATGCTGAGCCGGATATTTGTCGGCGCCAATAACGGCACCCAGATCCCGCTCGGCGCGCTGGTCAAAATCGAGCCTGGCAACGCGCCGCTTTCGGTGCACCATCAGGGCCAGTTCCCAGCGGCCACCATTAGCTTCAACGTTGCCGAGGGCGTGGCCCAAGCCGATGCGTTGGCCGAGGTCGAGGCGGTGGCGGCTGAGTTGCGCATGCCTGATACCATCCGCACCCAGTTCGCTGGAGGAGCGCGCTGGATGCGGGAGAGCCTGTCGACCCAGCCGGTGCTGATCGCGGCGGCTTTGCTGACAATATATCTGGTGCTGGGGGTGCTCTACGAAAGCCTGACCCAGCCGATTACAATCCTGTCGACCTTGCCATCGGCCGGGCTTGGCGCGTTACTGGCGTTGAAGGTCTATAATCTGAGTTTGTCGGTGATGGCGATCATCGGGGTGCTGCTGCTGATGGGGATCGTCAAGAAAAACGCCATCATGATGATCGATTTCGCCCTCGAACAGGAACGCCAGTACGGCAAATCCCCGGCTGAAGCGATCCATGCCGCCTGTTTGGAACGCTTCCGCCCGATCATCATGACGACACTCGCCGCCCTGCTCGGCGCGGTGCCGCTGGCGCTGTCGTTCGGCACCGGATCGGAATTGCGCCAGCCGCTGGGGATATCGATCATCGGCGGGCTGATCGTGTCCCAGGCACTGACGCTTTATACCACGCCGGTGATTTACTTGGCGCTGCAATGGCGGCCGAAATGGGTCCTGCGGCGGCGAAGCCAGGTGGCCGCGGCAGAATGATGGAGGTGCTGGTTTTGGTGCAAAAAAAGAACTTGCTCGGTTAATTCCACCTGCCTGCAAGCCTGTGACGCGGCATTGAGCGCTCTGTTATGCAATGTCGGACGCAGGCAATTCTTGACTTTGCCCGGCATTTTCCAGATATGCGGCGCAGATGTGCGTGCTGCGTGTCCACGCTGTGCATATCGGCAGATCGCGATGCGAGCAACCGCCCGTACCGTTAGTGGCCCGACCGGGGCCAGCCCCTGCCAAACTGCGCCTGATCTGAAAGCATTCCCGATTGACCGAAACACCGACCCACGAAGACGCTGCCCCCGAACGTGCGGCGGCGGCGATTGTACCCGCCGCAGCCGACGAGTACGACTATCCTGACTACCCCGAAGAGCCCGAAGATGCGCCGCTGCCGGAAAACGGCTTTGCGGCCCTTGGCCTGTCGGAGCCAATTCTGCGCGCGATCCTCGAAAAGGGCTACACCCAACCGACGCCCATTCAAGAACAGGCGATCCCCTATGTTCTGATGGGGCGTGACGTATTGGGCTGCGCCCAGACCGGCACCGGCAAGACCGCCGGCTTTACTCTGCCGATGCTTGATATCCTCGACGGCAGCCGCGCGCGCGCCCGGATGCCGCGCAGCCTGATCCTGGAGCCTACTCGCGAACTGGCGCTGCAGGTCGCGGAAAATTTTGTCGAATATGGCAAATACCTCAAGCTGACCCATGCACTGGTGATCGGCGGCGAAAGCATGTCGGACCAGAAAGAGCTGCTGATGCGCGGCGTTGACGTGCTGATCGCCACGCCAGGCCGGCTGATCGACATGTTCGAGCGTGGCAGCATTTTGCTCACCGACACCCGCGTGCTGGTGATCGACGAAGCCGACCGCATGTTGGACATGGGCTTCATTCCCGATGTCGAGAAAATCGTCGCGCAATTGCCGTCCAACCGGCAGACCTTGTTCTTCTCGGCGACCATGGCGCCGGAAATCCGTCGTCTGGCGGATGCGTTTTTGCAGAACCCAAAGGAGATAACGGTCTCGAAGCCGGCTTCGGTCGCGACCACCATCACCGAGGGTATGCTGCTGGTCGCCGACCTCGACAAGCGCGAGGCTTTGCGCCGGCTGATCCGGTCCGAAGAGGTGCAGAACGCGCTGATTTTCTGCAACCGCAAGGTTGATGTCGATATTCTCTACAAATCCCTCAAACGCCACGGCTTCAGCGTCGGCGCCCTGCATGGCGACATGGCCCAGCCCGTGCGGTTTGCGACGTTGGAGAAATTCAAGGCTGGCGAAATTCGGTTGCTGTGCTGTTCGGACGTTGCCGCCCGCGGGATCGATATTGGCGGGTTGAGCCATGTGTTCAATTTCGACGTGCCGCATCATGCCGAAGATTATGTCCACCGCATCGGCCGCACCGGCCGGGCGGGGAAAGAGGGCCGCGCCTACACCTTCGCAACGCCGGAAGACCGTTTGGCTGCCGAAGCGATCGAAAAGCTTACTGGCCATGCGATCCCGCGCATTACCATTGACGGGCTTGATGCCGTCGAATGGGCCGAGGGCGATGGTCGCCGTCGCGGGCGCGGCAAGGCGCCGGTGAAAAGCCGTGAACCGGCCAAGCGGGAACGCACACCCCGGGCACCGAAGGCCGAGCCAGTTGTCGTTGAAACAGAAGCGCCAGTGATCGAAATGGCCGCCGAACTTCCGATCGAAGCCCCGGCTAAACCCGCAAAGCGGGAGCGAACACGGCGTGAACCCAAGGCACGCGAGCCCGCCGCCCCCAAAGTCGAAGCCCAGCCCGAGCAGCGTCCGGAACCCCGCGCCGAGGAGCCACGCCGCGATGCTCCGCGCCGCGCCTATCGCCGCGATGACGATTTGGGCCCGTCAGTGGTTGGCTTTGGCGCCGAAACCCCGGCCTTCATGCTGATCGCCGCCCGCCGCAAACGCGCCCCCGAGTTGGAGCTTGACGCATGAACGACGCCACCTCTGCCCCATCGCGCCGCGGCAAGCTCGGGCCATTTAACTGGGAGGACCCTTTCTTCCTTGACGACCAGCTGACCGAGGACGAACGCGCGATCAAGGACGCCGCGCATCAGTTCTGCCAGGAAAAGCTGCAACCGCGCGTGCTCGCCGCCTTTCGCAATGAAAGCTTCGACCGCGATATCATGAACGAGTTCGGCGAGATGGGCTTCCTCGGCGCGACCTTGGCCAGCCATGGCTGCGCCGATGTCGGCTATGTCGCCTACGGGCTGATTTCCCGCGAAGTCGAACGCGTCGATAGCGGCTATCGCAGCGCGTTTTCGGTGCAGTCATCGCTGGTGATGTATCCGATTTACGCGTTCGGATCGGACGATCAGGAGGACCGCTTCCTGCCGAAAATGCGCAGCGGCGAATTCGTTGGCTGCTTTGGTCTGACCGAACCCGATGGCGGCTCGGACCCCAGCTCGATGCGGGCGACTGCGAAAAAAGTTGATGGCGGGTATCTGGTCAATGCCAACAAGACCTGGATCAGCAACGCGCCGATTGCCGACGTGCTGCTGGTGTGGGCCAAGGACGATGCCGGCGACATTCGCGGCTTCATCCTCGAACGGGGGATGAAGGGGCTGAGCACCCCGAAAATCGACGGCAAATTCAGCCTGCGTGCGTCGGTGACCGGGATGATTTTGGCCGATGACGTATTCGTGCCTGACGGCAATATGCTTCCCAACGTCAAGGGTCTGCGCGGGCCGTTTTCGTGCCTGAACAACGCCCGATATGGGATTTCCTGGGGCGCGCTGGGGTCGGCCGAATTCTGCTGGATGGCAGCGCGCAACTACACCATGGACCGCAAAGTGTTCGGCCGGCCGCTCGCCGCGAATCAACTAGTGCAGAAAAAGCTCGCCGACATGCAGACCGAAATTGCATTGGGCCTGCAGGGCGTGCTGCGGCTTGGTCGATTAATGGATGACGGGCGCGCGGCGCCGGAAATGATCAGCCTGTGCAAGCGCAATTCCTGCGGTAAGGCGCTGGCGATCGCCCGGGAAGCGCGTGACATGCATGGCGGCAACGGCATCGTTGATGAGTACCACGTCATCCGCCATATGATGAATCTGGAAACCGTCAACACTTACGAGGGCACGCATGACGTTCATGCGCTGATC
>JACMOQ010000409.1 GCA_014377905.1 Acetobacteraceae bacterium
CGTGATCATCGCAGTCGATGCGGGTCCGGATCGGATGGACCTCGGCGGCAGTATCGATATCGGGATTGCCGATGCCGGCGCGGTGGTCACCCGCCAGACGCGCATCCTCGGCGGGCGGGAATGGATCAGGCTAGGGGCGATCGAGATGGCGATGGATTGTCTGCGGCGACACTTGCAAGGGTTGCCGATTGATGAGCGATCGGATTTTGAGCGGAGGTAAACCGCGCAGGCCCAAGCCGCAGTAACAATTATCAAAAAGTTTTTTTGCTTCTTTTTGTCCACAAAAAGAAGTGCTTCCTTTGCCTGTCGGGGCTAAAAATGAAAATAGGCGCGGCGATATTCTTCACCAACTACTCGGCAGCACCCGCAGAACTTGGCCGGGCGCTGGAGGAACGCGGCTTTGAATCCTGCTGGGCGCCAGAACATTCGCATATTCCGGTGGCGCGCGAGAGCGGATTTCCCTCAGGCGGCGATCTGCCGAAAGCCTATTACGACACGCTTGATCCGTTCGTGGCGCTGACCGGGGTGGCGGCGGCGACCAAGGACCTGCTGATCGGCACCGGGGTGTGCCTGATTGCCCAACGCGACCCGATCCAGACGGCGAAGCTGGTTGCGTCAATTGATCAGTTTTCCGCCGGGCGGTTTCTGTTTGGCGTCGGCAATGGTTGGAACCGCGAGGAAATGGCCAATCACGGCACTGATTTCGCCTCGCGCCACAAGCTGGCGCGGGAAAATATCGAAGCTATGCAGGCGATCTGGAGCCAGGATCGGGCCGAGTATCATGGCGAGATGGTGAATTTCGACCCGATCTTCGCCTGGCCCAAGCCGGTTCAGCGGCCATGGCCGCCAGTGCTGGTTGGCGGCGCGTTCCCCTATGGCGCCCGCCGCGCAATCCGCTACGGCAATGGCTGGATGCCGCATCGGGCACGGCCGCATTATGGCAACGTGGTTGATCTGCTGCCCCAGTGGAGCGCGCTGGTGGCGCAATCCGGCCGCGATCCGGCGGGTTTGCCGGTCACGGTATGGGGCGCCAAGCCGGATTTGGCCGGGCTGAAGCGCGACCAGGATGCGGGCGTGGTCCGGGTGATCGTGACGTTGCCATCGGCTGGGATGGAGGAGATCCTGCCCAGGCTGGATGGCTGGGCGGAGATTATCGCCGCGTTTTCCTAAGCAGCGTGGATAGCGCATTAGTATGACCTGTTTTGATTGAAGCAGCGCACAAGCTGAAGCGTGGTGTAATCATAATCTGCGCTAGATCCGCTTTTATGCGTGAGGCCGCAGGCCCGATGTGGCGTAACCGCGAAAAAATTGCCTTTTGCTCCCTTGATGCGCCGCGACGTTTTTGGTTACCCTTGTTTTAAGGGCCGATCGCCTCGGCGCGAGTCGGTCAGACCATAAAGATCCAAGCGCTGCACGCCGGTTCACAGCATGTCTTTTGTGAGTTCATTGATATTATGTTATCTAGAACACAGCCACTTGGCGTATCCAGCCACCAGTCGATACAAGGAAACTCTCAATGAAACGGGTCTACGGCGCTTTCGCACTCTTGATGGTA
>JACMOQ010000048.1 GCA_014377905.1 Acetobacteraceae bacterium
CTTGCGCTGCCCGCACCACCGGCCGGTGGCATCATGGTCGCCCAAATGCTGCGCATCCTGGAACGGTTTGATCTGGTCGAACTCGGCCATAACAGCCCCGACTACATGCGCGTGGTCTCCGAAGCGATGAAGATCGCCGGGCGTGACAAGGACGAGCATATCGGCGATCCGGATTTCGTCGTCCCGCCGCTCGCGTATTTGCTGTCCGACGCTTATGCCGACGCGTGCGCCGCACGCATCAAGCGCGGCGAGAAAACCGCACTCACCCGCACATTATCCGACAGCAAGGGCACCACCACGATTTCCTGCGTTGACCGCAATGGCATGGTGGTATCGGTCACCCACACACTCGGGGTGCCGTCCGGGGTGATGCCGCCAGGGGCTGGCTTCATGCTCAACGGGGCGATGAACTGGTACGATCCACGACCGGGCAAGGCCGGGTCGATCGCCCCCGGCAAGCGGCGGTTTTCATCGATGACCCCGACGATTGTGTTCGAAGACGGCAAGCCGGTGGCCACTCTCGGCGCACCAGGTGGCGCGTGGATTGGTGTGGCAGTGGCGCAGGCGCTGCTGAACCTGCTCGATTTCGGCATGGGGATGCAGGAAGCGGTGATGTCGCCGCGTTTCTCGGCGACGACCGACGCGATCGATATCGGCAACCGCATCCCGCGCGCCACGCAGCGCGCGCTTGAAGCGATGGGCTACGCAGTCAACCGCAGCGCCGCGACATTTCCGTTCGCCGGCGTGCACGGCATCAGCGTGTGGGACGGCGAGCTTGACGGCGGCGCCGATCCGCAGCGCGATGGCTATGCGGCGGGCATCGTTTGAACCGAACGCACCGCCGGCCTGCCCAGGTTTGGCAGCAGCGCGGTCAACACCCCGATTGCCGGTAAATAGGCGGTGACATGATAGACGAAGTCGATGCTGGTGGCGTCCGCGAGGCGTCCCAGCACCGCGGCTCCCAATCCCCCAAGCCCAAAGGCAAAGCCGAAGAAGATGCCGGCGACCATGCCAACCCGGCCGGGCAGTAATTCCTGGGCGTAGACCAGAATGGCGGGGAAGGACGACGCCATGATGAGGCCAATGATCACCGTCAGCACTGCAGTCATTTCCAAGCCGACATGGGGCAGTGCCAGGGTGAAGGGCAGCACGCCGAGGATTGACACCCACATCACCGCCTTGCGGCCCATCTTGTCGCCGACCGGCCCACCGATCAGGGTGCCGGCGGCGACTGCGCCCATATAGACAAACAGCATGACCTGGGCGTTGGCAACGCTGAGGCCGAATTTCTCGATCAGATAGAAGGTGTAGTAACTGCCGAGTGCCGCCGAATAGACGTTCTTGGAGAAGATCAGCGCCACCAGAATGAAGATCGCAAACCCCACCCGGGCTGTGCTGAGGGTTTTGCCCGATGCGCCATCGGCAACCATTTTTTTCGGCACCACGGCAAGGCCGCGCCGGCTGTACCAGTTGCCCACCAAAAACAGCACCACCATCGCCAGCAGCGCGGTGCCAGAAAACCACGCGATGGCGCCCTGGCCGCGCGGCAACACCACCCAGGCCGCCATCAACGGTCCGATCGCGGCCCCAGCATTGCCGCCAACCTGGAACAATGATTGCGCCAGACCGAAGCGCCCGCCGGACGCGGCGCGTGCCACCCGCGACGATTCAGGATGAAACACCGCCGAGCCAATGCCAACCATCGCGGCGGCGAAAATCAGCGCACCATAGCTGTGCGCCTGACTGAGCAGCACCAATCCGATAAGGGTCGAGCCCATGCCGATCGAAATTGAATACGGCATCGGCCGTTTATCGGTGATGGTGCCAACCAGCGGCTGCAACAGCGACGCGGTGAGCTGGAAGGCGAGCGTGATCATGCCGATCTGGGTATAATCGAGGTTGAAATCGGCCTTGATCATCGGGAACAGCGCCGAGATCAGCGACTGCATCATGTCGTTGAGCAGATGGCAGAAGCTCAACGCGAACAGGATCGGAAATACCGCGGTGGTCGGCATTCCAGTGGCCTGGACGGCGCGTTGCGGCACGGCATCGATCACGGCTTTCTGCATCTTGTGCCCCTGGGCCAACGAATTTAACCTAATATGGCAAAGTTTTGCCGCTGTCTCGCAGTCCACGGATGGGCAGGGCAGGCATGCGAACCAGACGGCGCGCAGGTCGTCAATGTGCTAAGCGTGTCGGGTAACCAATCAGGCGCGCCGGTGTTGACTGCATTTGATGTGATTATTCTCGGGGCAGGGGCTGCCGGCCTGATGTGTGCGATGACCGCCGGCGCGCGTGGCCGGCGGGTATTGCTGCTCGATCATGCCGAGGCCGCGGGCAA
>JACMOQ010000410.1 GCA_014377905.1 Acetobacteraceae bacterium
ACGCCAGCAGGGTCGCCGATCTGGGCGACGAAAATATCCCGGATCATGGCGAATGGCAGGTCCGGGTTCTCCTCGGCGATCTTTCCAATTTGAAACCAATACTCGATCTGCTTGGGAATAGAGCGATGTTGGACACGGCCATAATTCCTGGCCTAGTCCACGAGCCCTTGCGAAAGCTTTACGTTGACGGCCATGGGTCGCTCCCGAGTGGAAAGCGTATATGGTCCTGCTTGGATCAAACAGGAACTTTCACCGTCGGCCTACTTCGTCAGCCTCAAAGTCTGCCAGGCCAAAAAGGTCCCGATCAGCGGGAACAGCGCCAACGCCCCGAACAGCACAGCAGCCGTCGCGGCGATGGCGTCCGGCGTGGTCGCAGTGGGCAGCCCGGCAAGATTGGCCACCATGCCGGCAATCGCGGAGCCGAATACTGATGCCAGGGTCTGGGTGGTGGTGATGAACGGCCCGGCGCTGGCACGGGCCTCGGGCGGGGCGACTTCCATCAGCAATGCACACAGATGCGACCAGCCAAGGCCAATGCCGATCCCCGACAGGGCTTGTCCGACCACAATGAACAACACCGGCCCGCTCGACATCGCCCAGGCGCTGATCAGCATGCCGGCCAGCATTAACGGAGGTCCGACGGCAATGGACATACGGATGCCGCGCCGGGTCAGGCTTGCTGTGGCAATCGCCGCGCCCGTCCAAGTCAGCGCCATGATCGCGCTGACATAGCCGGCAACGATCGGTGTGGCGCCGTGCCCGGCCTGCAACAAATACGGCACGAACGGCCCTGGCGAATAGGACAGGATCATGAAGCCGATGGTGGCCGACACCGCGCCGAGCGGCACCAGCGGATTGAACGCGCCTTTCGGCAGCAGCCGATGCGGTGCTCGGCCATCGAGCCAGAGCACCACAACCACCAGCACAGCGGCCGCAACGATCCCGATCAGGGAGTCGCGGGCCTGGCCGGACAAGCCGCCGGCGCTGACCGCCAGCGCCGCCGAGGCCAGCAGCATCAGCCGCAAGCCGGGGAAACGCCCGGTTGAGGCTTCTTCACGGTTGGCGGGCAACGCGCGCTCCCCCAGCACCAGGAACAACCCGCCAATCAGCAGATCGGCGACGAACGCGCCGCGCCAGCCGCCAAGCGTGGTGGCGTATTGGGCAAACAGCCCACCGATCGCCGGGCCGATGACGGCAGCGATGCCCCAGACGCTGCCGAACAAGGTGATAGCGCGGGCATGCAGGCTGGGTGGGAACATCTGTCGCACAGTGGCATACGCCAACGCCGTCAACATGCCGCCGCCGAGGCCCTGCGCGGGTCTGCCCAGCAGCAATATCACCATTGATGGCGCGGTCGCGCAGGCGAGGCTGCCGAGCAGGAACAATCCGAAGGCAAACCGGTAGGCCGCGCGCGGCGAGGTTCGCCCCAGCACCAGCGGCACCGCCGCCGCCCCGGTCAGTGATCCGGCGACATAAAGCGTCGTGGTCCAGGCAAAGAAGTTCAATCCGCCGAGATCGGCCACCACCGTCGGCATGATGGTGGCGACGACGTAAATCGACACTGCATGCAGCGCCACGCCCCCGGTGATGACCAGAAAACGGGCGGCGTTGCCGGCGGCGAGCAGTCCGCGCCAGCTACCGCCATTATTGTCCGACAAAATTTTCCAGCCAGTGGATCGTATAGTCGCCGGCGATGAATTCTGGAGCTTCGACAATCCGTTGATGCAGCGGCAGGCTGGTCTTGACGCCAACCACAACGAATTCCGCCAGCGCGCGCCGCATCCGCGCAATCGCCTCGATCCGGGTTGGCGCGTGCACGATCAGCTTGGCGATCATGCTGTCGTAATAGGGCGGCACAGTGTAGCCGGCATAAAGTGCGCTATCGACCCGCACCCCAAGGCCGCCCGGGGCATGAAACGCGGTCACTTTGCCGGGGCTGGCGGCAAAGGTCACCGGGTCTTCCGCGTTAATCCGGCATTCGATGGCGTGGCCGTTGAAGCGCACGTCTTTCTGCGCGTAACCAAGCTTTTCGCCCGCCGCGATGCGGATCTGTTCGCGCACCAGATCGATGCCGCAGACCATTTCGGTCACTGGATGTTCGACCTGGAGCCGGGTATTCATCTCGATGAAGGCAAACTGGCCGTCCTGATACAGGAACTCCAAGGTACCGGCATTGCGATAACCCAGCTTGGAC
Organism: Acetobacteraceae bacterium; assembly: GCA_014377905.1. Classification (GTDB taxonomy): domain Bacteria; phylum Pseudomonadota; class Alphaproteobacteria; order Acetobacterales; family Acetobacteraceae; genus CAITOL01. The sequence goes on from JACMOQ010000410.1 coordinate 2,195, forward strand.
AGGCCGGAGGTCACGACCCCACCCAGCGCGTTGCGTTCAGCCGCCGTCAGCGCCGGCGATCCGGCTTCTTCGAGCAGTTTCTGGTGGCGACGCTGCAAGGAACAGTCGCGTTCGCCGAAATGCACCACGTTGCCGTGGCTGTCGGCCATCACCTGCATTTCGATATGGCGGGGACGGTCGAGATATTTCTCGATGTAGACCGCATCATTGCCAAACGCCGACCGGGCCTCGGCCCGCGCGAGGCGCCAGGCTTCCTCCAGCCCGTCGGCGCTGCTGGCGACCTTCATGCCGCGCCCGCCACCGCCGGCGGCGGCCTTGATCAACACCGGATAGCCAATCTCGTCGGCAACTTTGGCGGCTTGATCAAGATCGATCACCTCACCGGCCGAGCCAGGCACCAGCGGGACCCCGAGGGATGCCATTGCGATTTTGGCTTGAATTTTGTCGCCCATCATACGGATATGGGCGGCGGACGGGCCAATGAAGGTCAGGCCATGGGCCTGGACCATGTCAGCGAAATTGGCGTTCTCCGACAGGAAGCCATAGCCGGGATGGATGGCGTCCGCCCCGGTGATCGTGGCCGCCGACAGGATCGCGGGGATGTTGAGGTAGCTTTCGCGGGGTGATGGCGGGCCGATGCAAACGCTTTCATCGGCGAGGCGGACATGCATCGCCTCGGCATCGGCAGTGGAATGCACCGCAACCGTCGGGATGCCCAGTTCGCGGCAGGCGCGCTGGATGCGCAGCGCGATCTCGCCGCGGTTGGCGATCAGAATTTTGCGGAACAAGGCTTTATTCCACGATCATCAGCGGTTGGCCGAATTCCACTGGCTGCCCGGGGTTGACCAGAATGCGGATCACGGTGCCCGATTTCGGCGCCTTGATCTGGTTATAGGTCTTCATCGCCTCAATCAGCAGCAAGGTTTGCCCGGCACTGACCGCCTGGCCAAGCGTGACATAGGGGGCGGACCCCGGCTCGGGCGCCAAATAGGCAATGCCGACCATCGGGCTCGGGACTATGCCGGGATGGACGGCTTCCTCGACTGGCGCGGTAGCAATAGCGGGCGCCGGGGCGACCATCGGGGTCGCCATCGGGGCCGCCTGGGCACCCGGTTGCATGACGTGCTGCACCGCCGGCGTGCGCACAACCCGGATCCGACCTTCCTTATGCTCGACCTCAATTTCAGTGAGGTCGGTGGCCACCAGAATATCCGCCAAGGCGCGCACGGCTTTCGCGTCAAACATTTGGCTGCTCATGCCTGATCCTCCAGAATTTCGGCCATTGCCCGAATCGCCAGACCATATCCGCTGACCCCAAGGCCCGCGATAACACCCACCGCGACCTTGGAGACATAGGAGTGCTGGCGGAATTCCTCGCGGCGATGGATGTTGGTGACGTGGACTTCGATCACTGGCAGTTCCGTCGCCAGCAGCGCGTCCATCAGCGCGATGGATGTCGTTGTGTAGCCCGCCGGGTTGATGATGATGCCGGCGCAACGTCCACGACATTCCTGCACCCAGCCGATCAGTTCGCCTTCGGCGTTGGTCTGGCGGAAATCAATGCCTAGCCCGAGTTCCTCGGCGACTTCCGCGCAGAGCGATTCGACATCGTCAAGCGTTGCCGCACCATAAAGATGAGGCTGGCGCAGGCCGAGCATGTTCATGTTCGGACCATTCAACACGGCAATCAATGGGGCACTGGACATGTGGGGGGCCTAGCACGCCCAGCCGCATCTCTTCAATGCGCACGGCGTGCCTTGTTCGGCTGGGGCTGCATAGTCATAGTAGCCCAATGCAGCAGGCAACCCAAGAAGCCCTTGAACTGACCGTGAATGGCGAGCGTCGATCCTTCGCCGCCAAGTTGACGGTGGCCGCGATGCTGGCTGAACTCGGGCTCGACATCCGTAAGGTGGCGGTTGAGCGGAATGAGGAAATCGTCCGTCGGGCGACCTATGCGGACATCGTGCTGAAATCCGGCGATGTGCTGGAAATCGTGCATTTTATCGGAGGGGGCTGAGGTGGAAGATCTCTGGACCGTCGCTGGCCGAACCTTCCGATCCCGCCTGATCGTGGGCACCGGCAAATATAAGGACCTGCCCGAAACCCCCGCCGCGATTGACGCGAGCGGCGCGGAAATCGTCACCGTCGCCGTCCGCCGGGTCAACATCGAAGACAGCGGCCAGCCGATG
>JACMOQ010000049.1 GCA_014377905.1 Acetobacteraceae bacterium
ACAGGATCGATCATCTGCCGGGCAAATTATCGGGTGGCGAACAGCAGCGGGTCGCGATTGCCCGCGCGCTGGCCAACCGTCCCTGTTTGATGCTGGCCGATGTACCGACCGGCAATCTTGACGTCGCCACCGCTGACGCTGTGTTCGCGGAATTGCTGTTGACCGTGCGCACCCATGGTGTCGCCGCTCTGATCGCCACCCACAATCCGGCGCTGGCAGCGCGGATGGACCGGATTGTCACCTTGCGTGATGGCCGACTCGCGGTGTGGGATTAGGCTTGCGCATGTCACATGCTGATTTTGTCCATCTCCGCGTCCATTCCAGCTATTCGCTGAGCGAAGGCGCGATCAAGGCCGATAAAATCCCGGTGCTGGCGCGCGACGCCGGGATGCCGGCGGTGGCAATCGCTGACTCGGGCAATTTGTTCGGCGCGTTGGAGTTTTCCCAGGCTTGCACCGCAAAGGGCGTGCAGCCGATCCTGGGCTGCCAGATCGGCCTCGCCCGCGACGACAACCCACGGCTGCCGCCAGATAATGTGGTGGTATTGGCGATGAATGCGACCGGCTTTGCCAATTTGCAACGCCTGTCATCGGCCGGCTTCATGGACGGTGAGGCAGGTGGCAAGCCGCAAGTCAGCCTTGCCCGCCTAATCGAACACGCCGAAGGGCTGTTCCTGCTGACCGGCGGCCTGGCTGGCCCGATCGGGCGCCGCCTCGCCGAGGGCCAGCGCGATGCCGCGACCGCCCTGTTGCGCCAGTTGCACTCAGCCTTTCCTGATCGGATCGCGATGGAATTGCAACGGCTGGGACTGAACGGGGAACGCGCGGTCGAACCAGGCATGATCGCGCTCGCTGATGCCGAAGCCATCCCGCTGGTCGCCACCAATGAGGTGTTTTTCGCCAAGCCCGACATGCACGAAGCCCATGACGCGCTGCTGTGCATTGCCGAGGCGCGGACGCTTGCCGAAAAGGACCGCCGCCGGGTCAGCACAGAATGCTGGTTCAAGCCGGCGCCCGTTATGCGCGCCTTGTTCGCCGATCTGCCGGAAGCCTGCGACAACACCATTGCGATCGCAAAACGCTGCGCGGTGATGGCCGAAATGCGCAAGCCGCTGCTGCCTGTGTGCCCGAAAGTGCGCGAAGGCCAGACGGAGGACGAAACCATCCGCGCCATGGCGCGCGAAGGTCTGGCCAAGCGCCTCACCGGCCGCGACCTTGATGACGCTGCCCACAAAATTTATGACGACCGGCTGGAATTTGAGCTCGACGTGATCGCCCGCATGGGCTTTCCAGGCTATTTTCTGATCGTTGCCGATTTCATCCAATGGGCGAAAGGGCAAGGCATTCCGGTCGGGCCGGGCCGCGGATCGGGCGCCGGATCGGTGGTTGCATGGTCGCTGACGATCACCGACATCGATCCAATGGAGTTCAAGCTGCTGTTTGAGCGCTTTCTCAACCCCGAACGCGTGTCGATGCCGGATTTCGATATCGATTTCTGCCAGGATCGCCGTGACGAGGTGATCGCCTATGTGCGGCGCGAATACGGCGCCGATCGGGTGGCGCAGATCATCACCTTCGGTAAGTTGCAGGCCCGTGCCGCGGTGCGCGATGTCGGGCGGGTGCTCGGGATGTCCTACGGCCATGTCAACAAGGTTGCCGAACTGATCCCCAACAATCCGGCCAAGCCGGTCACGTTGCAGGAAGCCGTTGATGGCGAAGTGAAACTGCGCCAACTGCGCGATGACGACGAAGCAGTGCATCGGCTGCTGGAAATCGCGCTGCAACTGGAAGGGCTTTATCGCCACGCCAGCACCCATGCGGCCGGTGTGGTGATCGGCGACCGCAAACTGACCGAGCTGGTGCCGATTTATCGCGACCCCAAATCGGATTTTCTTGTTACCCAGTATTCGATGAAATATGTCGAGCAGGCCGGGCTGGTGAAGTTCGACTTCCTCGGCCTCACCACGCTAACGATTTTGCAACGTTGCGTGCAGTTCCTGGAGCGGGAAAAAATCCACGTCGATCTTGAAAAATTGCCGTTCGACGATGTCCGCAGCTTCGAATTGCTCCAGCGTGGCGATGTCGCCGGCGTATTTCAGTTCGAAGGCCAGGGTATGCGCGAGGTGCTGCGAACCATGCGGCCTGATCGGTTTGAAGATCTGATCGCGGCAGTGGCACTATACCGGCCCGGTCCGATGGCCAGCATCCCGGCTTATTGCGCGCGCAAGCATGGCGAGGCCTGGGCGGCACCCCATCCCGAAATCCACGACATCCTCGCCGAAACCTATGGGCTGATCGTCTATCAGGAACAAGTGATGCAGATCGCCCAGAAAATGGCCGGCTATAGCCTTGGTGGCGCCGATTTGCTGCGCCGGGCGATGGGCAAGAAAATCCGCTCGGAGATGGACGCCCAGCAGAAAATATTTCTCGACGGTGCCATGGCCCGCGGCATTGATGAAGCCAAGGCAACCGAGGTTTTCGACCTGATGGCGAAATTCGCCGATTACGGCTTCAACAAATGCCATGCCGCACCGTACGCGCTGCTGTCGTATCAGACAGCTTGGATGAAGGCCAACCATCCGGAAGCCTTCATCGCCGCCTGCATGTCACTCGGGCTCAACAACACCGACCGGCTGGCAGGGTTGCGCCAGGAAGCCGCGCGCATGGGCATCCCGCTGCTGCCGCCCGACATCAATCGGTCCGAGGCCGATTTCACCGTCGAGCGCGGCAAGGACGGCAAACGCGCCATTCGCTACGCGCTCGCGGCGGTCAAGCGCGTCGGCATGGCGGCAATGCAGGCGGTGGTGGCGACGCGCGGCATGTCGGGCTTTGAGGACCTTGCCGATTTCGCCGCCCGCGTCGATCCGAAATCGCTTAACAAGGCGCAGATCGAAAATCTGGTGCGTGCCGGAGCGTTCGACCGGATCGAGAGCAATCGTGCCCGCGCGTTTTCCGCATCCGAAACTATCTTGCGGCGTGCCCAGGCAACAGTTGAGGAAAGCGGGTCTGGCCAAATCGGTTTATTCGGCAAATCCAACCAGGCCGAACCGTTGCGCCTGATCGACATGCCGGACTGGGCGCCGATGGACCGCCTCGCGTTTGAGGCCGAGGCGATCGGGTTTCATCTGACCGCCCATCCGCTCGATGCCTATGCGACAGTTTTGCGGCGGATGCAGGTTGTGCCGTCAACATCGCTCGAAGCGCGCGCTCAGGGCGGCGATGCACGGGTCAAGCTTGCCGGCAGCGTCATCAACAGCAAGGAACGCATCACCCGATCTGGCAGCCGGATGGCGTGGGTGAAAATGTCGGACGCATCGGGGACGTTCGAGGTCACGTTCTTCAGCGAAACCCTTGGGAAGTGCCGCGAGTTGCTGGTGGCTGGCACATCCATTCTGGTAACCGCCGACATCCATCTGGAAGGCGAGGCGTTGCGGATTACCGCGACCGATGCGGTGTCGCTGGATGCCGCATCCCAGCAATCCGGCGCCGGCATCCGGATCTGGCTGGCGCGCACCGAGGCTGTGCCGCATATCCGCGCGCTGCTTGACCGCGAAGGCAAGGGCCGCGGCCAAGTGGTGCTGATTCCACGCATTGAAGACGCGCAGGAGGTTGAGATCACCTTGCAGGGCGGATTTAATATCTCACCGCGGCTAACCCAGGCGATGAAGGCGTTGCCGGGGGTGGACCGGATCGAGGACGCTTAGGCGTTTACTTGGATGCCATGTTGAAGACGGTCTGAACCGTTTTCACCTCAGGCAGCACATACACAATCCCAGTGGTCCGGGTGAACGCGGGCACCACCAGCTTTTCGTAAAATGCCACGGGGACGTTGATGCAGCCATAGGTGATCCGCTTGTCGTCGGCTGACTCGCTCGCCAGACGTTGGGCGCGGCGTTCCTTCGGACTGCCGGCGATCACCCGGTGGAGCGAAATGGCGTCGGCGTAATGGACCCACAGAATGTCCTTATTACTACCATTATGGCCGAGGGATGCGACGAAACGGCCGGCGGGTGTTGTACGCTCCTCGGGTAGGATGCTGGATATCTTGCGATCGCCAATGCCTGGAACCGAGTGGTCACCGTGGGCAGCGCCGAGCAGCGCCCGGGAAGCCCCAAGCAACCGCCCATCAGGGCCGAACAGAAACACCTTGGCGTTCACCTTGTCGACAATAATGAACGGCAGGGCGCGATTGTCATGGGCCCCAACGACCCAGTTTGCGACTTGCCGTGTCGTATCCGACGCCTGCTCGTTGACGAAATTTGCCCCCTGCGCGGCAACGTTACGCGCGCCTCCAAACGCGGCCAAAACCAGGCCCAGGCAGGCACTTGCAGCTACATGGTTGCTCAATTGCGATCATCCTTGCGCGGGTATTCCGGAACCGGGGTATAAGCCTGCGTAGGTGTGTATACCGGATATTTCACCCCTTGATCAACCACCACAAGCGGCAATCCTGGCAGCACGCGCACCGGTGGTGCGGGAAATACTGACGGGACACCTTCAGGGATCGTTTCACCTGGGGGAAGCCCGCCGATCGGCGTAACGACGGGCGGCGTCCCGACCGGAGGGGGTACACCGGGAGGGGTTACACCGGGCGGGGT
>JACMOQ010000411.1 GCA_014377905.1 Acetobacteraceae bacterium
AAGCAGCGCCGGGTTGCTGGCGATCAGCATGGCGACAAGGCCAGTCAGCAACACGCCCGAAGCCATGTAATTGTACACCGACATCATATAGGCGCGCAGGCCCTCATCATAGCCCGCTGATGCGTCGACCGTCGGTCGCACACTGGCGAGACGCGGGTCCACCTGGTTAGCCATCAATTCCTCCTGTCGCCGGCATGATCGCCGCGATTGCCAACAATATCGTCGATATCCAGACTGTTTTCAATGGCCGTGGATGACAAACATGTCATCATAGATCGCGCAGGACAGCGTTGGGCCGCGCCGAAAGCGCCCGCCACGACCCCGCCAATCCCAGAATAACCGTCACCATTCCGCCAATTACCACCGTTGCCACCACCGGCACCCAATCGGGTTGCCATTCCAGCTTGAACACCTGCGTCACTACATACCATCCGGCACCACCCCCAAGCAGCAGCGCCAGCCCCGCAACAATGGCGGCAAGAAAGCCATATTCGGCCAAAGTCGCCCGCGCGACCTGCCCACGCGTGGCGCCCAGCAGCTTCAAAAGCACCGCATCATAGGTCCGCGCCCGGGCGCCCGCCGCCAGTGCACCGATCAAAACCGCGATGCCGGCGGCTACCGTCACCGGTGCCGCGGCCCGGGTTGCCGCCGAAAGCTGCCCCAAAAGCTCCCCCACCTGCCCCAGAACGTCCTTCACCCGCACCACCGATGCCGTGGGGAAGGCCCGGCCGATACCGGCCTGCACGCCGCGCTCCTGCGCATTTTCCACGCCGATCGTCGCCATCCAGCTGTGCGGCGCAGCCTCAAGCGTGCCGGGCGCGAACAGGATGGCGAAGTTGAAGCCCAGGGATTGCCAGTCGATCTTGCGCGTGCTGGCAATGGTCGCGGTCACTTCCACCCCCAGAACCGACACGGTAATGGTGTCGCCGACCTTCAAACCCAGCGCCTTGGCCGCATCATCGTCCAATGAAACCAGCGGCGGCCCGGTGTAGTCCTTTGGCCACCACTTGCCGCTGACCAGCTTGTTGTGCGGCGGAAACACCGCGGCATAGCTCAAACCCCGGTCGCCGCGCAGGATCCAGGCATCGGCCGGGGCGTTGATCTTGGCCGCCGGCACACCGTTCACCGCCGTTACCGGCCCGCGCAGCGACGGCACCACCACCAGCGCAGCACCGGGCGCTTCCTTGCCGATGATCGCCTTGAACGCATCCAGCCCTTCGTTGGGGATATCGATGACGAAAAAGCTTGGCGCCCGCGCCGGCAGGCTGCGGTTGATCTGCCCTGAAAAGTTGGTTTCGATCACCGCCAAAGTCGAAAACAGCGTCAATCCCAACCCCAAAGCGACGATCAACTGCCGCGTCGGCGCGCCGGGACGGTACAGATTGGCCAGCGCCAGCCGCGCCAGCGTGCCCCTTGGCCGCGGCACCCGCGCCGCGGCAAACGCCACCAGCGCCCCCAGCGCCCACAACAGCGCAATCAACGCCAGCGCCGCACCGATGAAGGCCAAAACGAACATCCGGTCGGTCGCATTCAGCACCGTCAGCCCGACAATCCCCAGCCCGGCCGCCGCCATGATCGCGATGGTGCCCAGCCCGGGCCGGTCACGCCGCTCGGTGATGCTGCGGAACAGCCGCGCCGCCGGCATCTTCGCGGCCTGCGCCAGCGGCCACAGCGCAAACGCCAGCGCGATCAACAGCCCATACGCCGCCGACGCCAACGCCCGCGACGACCAGCGCGGTCAGCCCGACCAGCGTGAGGAACTGCCCCAGCCGGTCAACGAACTGCCGCGTGCCCGGCGCGCCATTGCTGCGATCCTGATACTGGAAACCGGAAT
>JACMOQ010000412.1 GCA_014377905.1 Acetobacteraceae bacterium
GCGATCCTGCGGGCCATGGCCGCACGCAGTGCCGCCAAGGAAGCCCGCAAGTCTGGCGATACCAAGAAGCCCGAAACCGCGTTGGATCAGGTTAAGGCGAACAAGGCTTTGGCGATCAAAAGCAAGCCTGAGTAACGGGAAAGCAAAGAAGACCTTGCTTAGTTCACCTGCCTTGTAACGCCCGCCCAAAACGGCGCCCGCAAATCCGATTTCAGGATCTTTCCTGCGCCCGACAGTGGCAACGGCTCCTCCCGCAAGGCCAGGCTGCGCGGGCATTTGGAGCCTGCAATCAAGGTCCGGCAAAGGTCCATCAGCGCCTGCTCAGTCGCCGCCATTCCGGCCTTGAGCCGGACAATTGCATGCACCCGTTCCCCCCAGGTTGCATCCGGCACCCCGATCACCGCGCATTCGGCCACCGCTGGATGGGCGTAAAGGGCTTCTTCGACCTCGGCCGAATAGACGTTCTCGCCGCCTGATATGATCATGTCCTTCACCCGGTCAACGACGTAAACCAACCCGTCGTCGTCCATCCAGCCGCCATCGCCGGTGTGTAGCCAGCCGTTGCGCAGCGTATGGGCGGAAAGCTCGGGCTGGTTCCAGTAGCCGAGCATGACGTTGGGCCCGCGCCCGCAAATTTCGCCGACCGTGCCCCGCGGCACTTCGCGATCTTCGGCATCGAGGATCTGAACGTCGCAGGCCGGTGTGGCGATGCCGGCGGCACGCAACCTGCCGACCTTCGGGCCGTCCAGCGCCAGCATTTCCGGTGGCATCAGGGTCATCACCGGCGCCGCTTCGGTCTGGCCGTAAGCCTGGGTGAAGCGCGTGTTGGGAAAAGCCTGCAAAGCCCGGCGCAGCACCGCTTCCGGCATGGGGGATGCGCCGAACACCATCTCGCGGAAACTCGACAAATCTGTCGTGGCGACATCGGGGTGGTTGACCAGCATGTTGATCATCGTCGGCACACACAGCCCCCCGGTGATGCGGTGCCGCGGCACCATGGCGAGGTAAGCGGCAGGATCAAACCGCGCCATGAAAACATGGGTTGCGCCAGCGATGGTGCCGAACAAGGTGACCGTCGCATCCGCGATATGGAACATCGGCGCTGCGTGCAGAATGACCGAATTTGTGTTGAAGCTGAGCATGGTCATTCCGTTGACCGCATTGGCCAGCAAATTGCCGTGGCTCAGCATCACCCCCTTGGACCGGCCGGTGGTGCCGCCGGTGTAAAACAACCCCGCCACGGTATCGCCGCGCGCGCCGGCATCGTCGATCGCCGGGCCCGCTGCAGCCAGCGCGTCATGGCCCCACATGCCGTCCGGCGTTGCTGCATCGCCGCAGAAAATGATGTGGCGAAGTCCGGTCTTGTCGCGAAAGGCGGGCAGCGCCGGCAGAAACGCCTCATCGATAAACAGCCCGGTTGCGCCGGAATCGGTCAGCCAGTGGGCAATCTCGGGCGGGGCGAGCCTGGTGTTGATCGGCACGAACACAAACCCGCCCCAGGCGCAGGCGAAGTAATATTCCAGATAGCGATCAGAATTCAGAGCCAGGATGGCGATGCGGTCGCCCCGCTGAAAGCCCAGCCCCGCCAACGCACCGGCAAGCCTGGCACAGCGGTCGCGCACCTCCGCCCATATCCGCTTGCGGCCGGCGCACTCGGTGGCGAGGCCCCTGCCATTGAGTTGGACGGCACGGCGTAGCATTTGGGTAACTTGCGGCATGGTTAGACGGCTCCCTGGGATTTTTTTAACAGTCAAGGCGTGAGCAAGTATGTTCTTTTTGTGAACAAAAAGAACCAAAAAAACTTTTTGGTACTTTGTTGCCGTTGGCGTGGGAACTTTCAGCGGTCGCGCCCCACTTTGCTGCGCTCGTCGTGATGACTGCGCTGTAACTTTTTCATTAATCCTGTCGTATTTCTTCGATTAACGCTGTTCACCTTCGCCTTACCCGGCCAGGGTTGCCTCATGGCCCGCGCCCGCAAAGGTTTTTCCGAACAACCCGGCCTCGCATTGCTCGACGAGGTCATTGACCACGGCGCCGACGGGCATCGCGCCCGGATGCGCCAGAAGCTGCTCGACGCCGGTCCGTCCGCCATTCTTGACCATGAACTGCTGGAAATGGTGTTGTTTCTGGCCTTGCCGCGCCGCGATACCAAGCCGCTGGCGCGCGCCCTGCTCGCCCAATTCGGCAGTTTCGCCAACACCATTAGCGCGCCGCCCAACGCACTAATGGCGCTGGACGGGTTTGGCGAGGCGGCGGTTGCCGCCCTCAAAACCGTGCAGGCCGCCGCGCTGCGCCTGGCGAAGGCCGAAGTGATGAACCGGCCCTTGCTCAATAACTGGGACAAGGTGATCAACTACCTGACCACCGTTATGGCACGCGAAACCGTTGAGCAGTTTCGGGTGCTGTTTCTGGACACCCGCAATCGCCTGCTCGGCGACGAGGCGCAGGCGCGCGGCACGGTCAACCACACCCCGGTCTATCCCCGCGAAGTGGTCAAACGTGCGCTGGAATTGCACGCCACAGCCATTATTCTGGCCCATAATCACCCGAGCGGGGACCCAACCCCATCCCAAGACGACATCGCCATGACGCGCGAGGTTCAGGCCGCCGCGTCCGCCCTGTCGATTGTCTTGCATGACCATGTCATTATCGGCAACGGGCGGTGGCTTAGTTTCCGGAAAGAAGGTCTGCTGTGACATGGGTAAGAAGAAAAACGTCCTGTTCATCATGTGCGACCAGTTGCGCTGGGACTATCTGAGCTGCGCCGGCCACCCGAGCCTTGCCACCCCGAATATTGACGCAATTGCCGCCCGCGGCGTGCGTTTTACCCGCGCCTATGTGCAGTCCCCGGTCTGCGGCCCGTCTCGGATGAGCTTTTATACCGGCCGCTACATGCGCAGCCACGGATCGAACTGGAACCGGTTTCCGCTGCGGGTTGGCGAGCCGACCCTGGGCGATGCGCTCAATGCGATAGGGGTGCGCAACGTGCTGGTCGGCAAGACCCATATGGGCGCCGATACCGACGGGATGGCGCGACTCGGGATAGACCCTGACAGCCGGATCGGGGTTCATGTCAGCCAATGCGGATTTGAGCCCTACGAGCGTGACGACGGGCTGCACCCCGACCCTGCCCCGCGCCCGGCCTATGACCGTTATTTGCGCGATCTGGGTTATGAGGCCGACAACCCCTGGGAACACTGGGCTAATTCTGGGCAGGCC
>JACMOQ010000413.1 GCA_014377905.1 Acetobacteraceae bacterium
CGGCGGGCCAGGCGTGTGGCGGGCTGTGGATATTCTCCTGAACGGCACCATCAGCCGGGTGGCGGTGCAACGGTCGGATTTCCGCGCCATTGTTGATGCCGGCGATCCGGGTGCGCTGATTATTTTACTGCGCAACAAGACCGCCGCACTTTTGGCCGGCGCCGCCAAACCGTGACCATTCTTGCCGCAATCGCGCTGCTGCTCGCAGGCATCGGCCTTACGCAAGGCACCGTCGGGCTTTGGGCGCTCGGCCGGTTTCGCGCCCGGATGCCGGCACCAGCGCCGCGGGTGCTACCCGGCGTAACTGTGCTGAAGCCGCTTTATGGCGACGAGGCCCTGTTGGAAGTGGCACTCGCCAGCAATTTCCGCCAAACCTATCCAGAGTTCCAACTGGTTTTCGGGGTAAAATCCCCCGATGACGCCGCCCTTGGCGTTGTAGAGCGTCTGCGAGCGCGGTTCCCGGACGTCGATGTGGCAGTGGTGATCTGCCCGGACGAGCACGGCGCCAATCGTAAAATCGGCAATCTGATTAACATGCTGTCAGCCGCCAAGCATGACGTACTGGTGATCGCCGATAGTGATGTGCATGTGGCGCCAACCTATCTCGGCCGGCTGGTCGCGTGCCTTGCGCTGCCGCAGGTTGGACTGGTGACCACGCTTTACACCGGGCTTGCGGCCAGCCGAACCATGGTGGCGCGCCTGGGCGCGACCGCGATCAGCCATGGGTTTTTGCCCGGCGCGTTGCTGGCCCGCGAGCTTGGCCGCCAGGATTGCCTGGGTGCGACAATGGCTTTGCGGCGCGATACGCTGGGCAAAATCGGTGGGTTGCGCACTTTGGTTGACCATCTCGCCGATGATTACATGCTTGGGCGGCTGGTTCTTGCCCATGGTTTGCGCGTGCATCTGGCCGATGCGGTGGTCGCCACCACGGTGCCGGAAACCCGGTTTGGCCATTTGTTCCGACACGAATTACGCTGGGCACGCACCATAAGGGCGGTCGAACCGATCGGTTTTGCGGCATCCGCGGTGCAATATCCGCTGGCCTGGGCGGCCTTTGCCGTGGTCTTAAGCGGCGGCGCGATTTGGGCGGTGGCGGGCTTTGGCGTGGCTTGGCTCGGGCGGGCATTGATCGCCCGCGGCCTTGATGCGCGGCTCGGCCTTGCGAAATCGGCACTTGCGACGCCGGCGCCCTTCTGGCTTTTGCCGCTCCGCGACCTTATGTCGATCCTGATTATGCTGGCGAGCGTTGGCAGCGACCGCGTCGAGTGGCGCGGAACTGAAATGCACGCCGACCATGCCGAGCTTCCGATTAATGAAAATCCGCCGCCGCATGCCTCCGTGCCGCAGCGCACCTGAATTTTGGGAAAAAGACCGATGATGAAGACGCTTTTCCTCCAGCCGCCCTCCTTCGACGGCTTCGACGGCGGCGCTGGCTCGCGCTACCAGGCCAAGCGCGAGATCAAGAGCTTCTGGTTCCCAACCTGGCTCGCCCAGCCGGCGGCCCTGGTGCCGGGCAGCCGCTTGATTGACGCCCCGCCGGCAAAGATCGGCATGGATGTGGTGCTGGCCGACACCAGGAACCGCGATTTATGCGTGATCCACACCTCGACGCCGAGCTTTGCGTCCGATGTGAAGGTCGCCCAGGCGATCAAGGACGCCAACCCGAACATCAAGATCGGCATGGTTGGCGCCAAGGTTGCCGTCCAGCCGGAAGAAAGCCTGCTGAAAGGCGCGCCGATTGATTTCGTTGCCCGCAATGAATTCGATTTCACCATTAAGGACATCGCCGGAGGGATGGATTTCGCCGGCGTTGATGGGATTTCATATCGCAACAAGGATGGCGTGATCGTCCACAACAAGGAGCGTAAAATCCTTGCGAATATGGACGATCTGCCATTCGTGACCGAGGTCTATAAGCGCGATTTGAAGATCGAGGATTACTTCATCGGCTACCTCAAGCACCCGTATTTGTCGCTTTACACTGGGCGCGGCTGCAAGAGCCACTGCACATTCTGCCTGTGGCCGCAAACTGTAGGTGGGCATAATTATCGGGTGCGCAGCGTCGAACACGTCGCCGCCGAAATCCGCCAGTCCTTGAAAATGTTTCCCCAGGTGCGGGAGATTTTCTTCGATGACGACACTTTCACCGATAATTTGCCGCGCGCCGAGGCGATTGCCCGCGAACTCGGCAAGATGGGCGTCACCTGGTCGTGCAACGCCAAAGCCAATGTGCCGCGCAAGACGCTTGAGGTGCTGAAAAACAACGGCCTTCGTCTTTTGCTTGTCGGCTACGAGAGCGGCAATCAGCAGATCCTGCACAACATCAAGAAGGGCATGCTGATCGAGGTCGCCAAGAAGTTTACCAAGGATTGCCATGAACTCGGCATCAAGATCCACGGCACCTTCATCCTCGGCCTGCCCGGCGAGACCCGGGAAACCATCCAGGAAACTATTCGCTTCGCCACCGAAGTGAACCCGCACACCATGCAGGTTTCCCTCGCCGCCCCCTATCCCGGCACCTTTCTTTACAAGCAGGCGCTCGAAAATGGCTGGCTGGATGAGGCGAATGCCGAACTGATCGACGAAAGCGGCGTGCAGATCGCGCCGTTGCATTACCCGCATCTGTCGCATAGCGAAATATTTGACTCGGTGGAAACCTTCTACCGGAAGTTCTATTTCCGCGCCCCGAAAATCGCGTCCATCGTTGGCGAAATGGTGACCAGCCCGCAAATGATGGTGCGACGCCTGCGCGAAGGGGTGGAGTTCTTCCAGTTCCTGCGCGAGCGGCATAAGGCGGCCTGAGGAAGGGCTTGTTTTGGCCTAACTGACCTGTTTGGCCCGCCCCGCCCAGAACTTCTCCCGCAGGTTGGTTTTGAGAACCTTCCCCGCCCCGGATAACGGCAAGGGGGCTTGGCGGATTTCCACGCTGCGCGGGCATTTATAGCCGGCAATCTGGGTCCGGCTATGGGCGATGACCTGCTCTGGCGTTAACGTGCGGCCGGCCTTGGGCACCACCACGGCGTGCACGGTTTCGCCCCATTTATCATCGGGAATGCCGATCACGGCGACTTCGGACACGCCTTCGAGCATCGAGATGGCGCTTTCCACTTCGGCGGAGTAGATGTTCTCGCCACCCGAAATGATCATGTCTTTCAGGCGGTCAACGATGTAGACGTAGCCGTCGGTGTCCATCATGCCGCCATCGGCGCTGTGGTACCAGCCGCCGCGCAGGGCGGCAGCCGTCGCATCCGGCAGTTTCCAGTAGCCGCGCATGATGTTGGGGCCACGGATCTGGACTTCGCCGACCGTGCCACGTGGCACTTCGCAGTCGTTTTCATCGGCGATCCGCACTTCGATCAGCATGCACGGCAGGCCACAGCTTTTGGCCCGGTCGCCGGTGACGGTGATGTTGCGGTCCATCGCGGTGACCAGGGGCGATGCCTCGCTCATGCCGTAGACATGGAGGAACTGCACGGTTGGGAAGGCGCGCGTGGCCGCCTGCAAAACCGCGTCCGGCATCGGGGACGCGCCGTAGGGGATGACCCGCAAGGTCGAAACATCATAGTCGCCAACAGTGGGAAAATTGGCCAGCGCGTTGATCATGGTTGGCACCAGCAGGGTGTTGGTGGCCTTGGTGCGGGCGATTTCGGTCAGCAATTCGGCGGGGTCGAAGCGGGCAACGAAAACATGTGTGCCGCCGACCATGGTGATGGCGAAGGTCGAGGCACCATCGGCAAGATGGAACATTGGGGCCGCGTGAACATAAATGCTGTCATGGCGATAGCCGATTGCCGGCGCCATCATCGCGGCATTACTGACCAGATTGTCATGGGTCAGCATCACCCCCTTGGACCGGCCGGTGGTGCCGCCGGTGTAGAATATCCCGGCAACGTCGTGCCCGCCGGTCGGGCTATCAGTTGTGAAAGGTTCGGCGAGCAGGGTTTCATAACCCATCATCCCAGCCGGGATCGGACCGTCGCCAAGATAAATCACCTGCTTCACCCCGGCCATCTGGGTCAGTTGCGCGGGCAGGGTGGCGAACGCGTCATCGACCAGCAGCAGCATCGCGCCGCTGTCTGCGAGAATGAAGTCGATTTCCGGGGGCGCGAGACGGGTGTTGAGCGGCACGATGATCGCACCGGCGGCCGGCACGGCGTACAGCACCTCCAAATAGCGGTCGCTGTTCAGGGCCAGGATTGCCGCGCGTTCCCCGACGCGGAGACCAAGCGCTGCCATCCCGCCAGCAATGCGGCTAATGCGGTCAGCGGTTTCTGCCCAGGTGCGGCGGCGGTCGCGGAAGATGGTGGACGCCCCGCCCGGATTGATCGTGACAGCGCGCTGCAAGCCTTGCGTGAGGAACATTTGAACCTTTCCCAGTCTTGGTGTTCAGGCGATATTACAAAAAGCCGATACTAAACCACGGCACCGCTGCCACGACGATCAGCCCAGCCAGGACCGCAAGCAGATAGGGCCATATGCGCCGCATGGCCGCATCGGGCGACACCCGCCCGATCGCGCAGGCGGCGTAATAGCCCACCCCAAACGGCGGCGCGAACAGCCCGATGCCCATCGCCAGGATCACCACCATGGCGTAATGAACTTCGTGGATGCCGACCAGCCGCGCCGACGGGAACAGCAACGGGCCGAACAGCACGATCGCGGGAATGCCTTCCAGCACGCTGCCGAGCACGATGAAGGCAACAATGGATACCGCCATGAAGCCGGCCGCCCCGCCTGGCATTTCTGTCATCGCGGCCGCGAGTTGGCGGGAAAATCCGGACTGGGTCAGCGCCCAGGCCATGCCGGTGGCAGTGCCGATGATGAGCAGAATGGCGCCAGACAACGCCGCCGTTTCGACCAGCATCGGAAACAACCGGCGCAGTGGAAACTGGCGATAAATCACGATGCCGACGACCACGGCATAGACGATGCCGATGGTGGAAACCTCGGTCGCTGTCGCCACACCTTCGACCACCGCGGTGCGGATCACCAAGGGCAGGATCAGCGCCGGGAGGGACACTACCAGCGCGCGGCCGACCACGCCCCAGGGCGGCCGGACGATCCCGGTGAGGTTTTCGCCCCGTCCACGCCAGCGCGCGATAATCGCCAAGGCCACCGCCAACACCAGAGCCGGCATCAGCCCGCCGGTGAACAATGCCGCGATAGATACGCCGGTCACCGAGCCGATGGTGATCAGCACCAGCGATGGCGGGATGGTTTCGCTCATTGCGCCGGACGCGGCCAGAAGGGCGACCAATTCGCCCTCATTGGCGCCGCGCCGCTTCATTTCGGGGAACAGCACCGGGGCGACGGCGGCCATGTCGGCGGCCTTCGAGCCCGAGATGCCCGACACCAGATACATTGCGCCGAGCAGCACATAGGACAGCCCGCCGCGCACATGCCCGAGCAGCGACGCCAGAAACCCCACCATGGCGCGCGCCATCCCGGTCATTTCGATCAGCAGCCCGAGGAACACGAACAGCGGCACGGCAAGCAGGATAAGCGAGCTCATCCCCTCATCCATCCGTGACACAATCACCGTAAGCGGCGTGCGGGTCAGGGTCGCGAGATAGGCGAGCGTCGCGAGGCCAAAGGCAAAACCAATTGGCACCGACAGCAGCACCGCGGCGCCGAGCAGCACCACAAAGAACAGCACCAGGTTCCAGTTGCCGAAACCTTTGAGCCATGGCCCGGCGACATACAGAACTGCCGCCAACCCACCGACCACGACCAGGCCGAACACCGCGTCCCGCCAGGAAATCCGTAACAGCCGGGCGAGCGCGGTCACTGCCATCAGCGCCGCGCCGACCGGGATCGCCATTGCGCGATAGGTGTTGTGGATGCCGAGCGCCGGGGTTTCGATGAACCATTCATCGGCGGCATAGTCCCAGGCCGATGGCAGCATCATCGCCAGGAACACTGCCACCGCAGCCGTCGCCATCGCCTCCACCCGCGCGCGCGCCGGGCCCGATAGCCCGCCGACGATGGCGGTCAGCCGCATATGTTCCGATCGTTGCAAGGCGACGACGCTGCCCAGCATCGCCAGCCACAGGAACAGGATCGAGGCGAGTTCGTCGGTCCAGATCAGCGGGGCGTGGAACACGTAGCGGGCGGCCACCCCGCTGAACAGCACGACGATTTCCGCCACCACCAGGATTGCGACCGGGACTTCGACGATTAAGCGCAAAGCCCGGTCCAGGTGCCGCATGGCTAGGACAGGGTGCCGACTTCGCCTTCCAGGATCGCCCATGCCTCATCGCCGTATTTCTTTTTCCATTCGGCGTAAAAGCCGGCGGTTTTCAGGGCTTCACGGAAGGCGGGTTTGTCGACCTCGACGAATTCCAGCCCCTTGGCCTTCAGATCTGCGGCGACTGAGCCGTTGAGGGCGGCGATATCGGCGCGTTCCTTGAATGCGGCGGCGTTGAATTCGCGGGCGATGATGGCCTGGGCGTCTTTCGGCAAGGCAGCGAAGCCCTTCGCGTTGCCGAGCATCCAGAACCCGTCCCACATATGGCTGGTCATCGAGCAGTATTTCTGCACTTCGTAGAGTTTGGCGATCTGGATCAGGGTGAGCGGATTTTCCTGGCCCTCGGCGATTTTAGTTTGCAGCGCCGAGTAAACCTCGGCGAAGTTGATGCTGATCGGGGACGCGCCGAGCGCGGTGAACATGCTGGTCCACAAGGGCGAAACCGGCACTCGGATTTTGAAGCCCTTGAGGTCCGCCGGCACTTTGACCGGGCGGCTGGAACTGGTGATCTGGCGAAAGCCGTTATCCCAGATGTTGTCAAACGCGATCAGTCCGCGCTTGCCGATTTCCGACCGCACATGGGCACCGAGCTTGCCGTCCATCGCCTTCCAGACGGTGTCGTAATCCTTGAACGCGAAGCCGATGCCGTTGATCGATGCCGCCGGCACCAGGGTGGACAAAATCAGGCCCGACAGCGTGAAGAAATCGATCGCGCCGGAGCGCAATTGCGACAGCATGTCGGTGTCGGACCCCAGCTGATTGTTGGGGAAAAGCTGGATTTCGACCGCGCCATTGGTCGCCGCCTCGATGCGGTCGGCGGCTTCCTGCTGGCGGATGCTTTGCGGATGGGTGATCGGTGAGTTGTTGGCGAGTTTCAGGGTGAATTCCGCTGCCCGCGCCGGGCGGCTGCCGATGGCGATCAGCGGCAAGGCGGCACCGGCGAGCAAAGCGCGGCGGTTGAGAACGGACATGTTATTGTTCCTTGGACGGGTTTCGACTGACAAAATAGCGATTGACCCTTGGGTGGCAAGGGGATGTCTGCCTATATCCCGATCATGGCGCCCTCCCCCACATTGGTTGCCCTGAATCGCTTCGGACTTGGCGCCCGGCCTGGCGATCCTGGGCTGGTCGGGCGCGATCCGCGCGGCTTTGTGCGTCAGCAACTGGCCCGCCCCGACGCGGCGCTGCTGTCCACGCCCGGCCTCGCCAGCGCCGCGGCCAATCTGCGCGCCAATCGGCAAACTGAAATGCAGCGGGAACGCCAGCGCGCACCCGCCCCAGCCGGGGCCAAGCTTCCGCCATTGCCGCCAGTCGAGGACCGTATCTTTCGCGCCGAAATTCCCGCCCGCTTCAGCCGGCTTGCCGAAATTGAGGGCGGGTTGGTCGAACGGCTGGTGCTGTTCTGGTCCAACCATTTCGCGATATCCTCGGCC
>JACMOQ010000050.1 GCA_014377905.1 Acetobacteraceae bacterium
CACAGTGAAGCTCCGCGCCGCTGCTCGCAAGCACTGCCCCTTTCCAGCCATCTCACGCTATGCTCTGCGGTGGGGTTATTCGGGGGAGACGGTGGTGAAGATTTCAATTCTCGGCGGCGGTGGATTTCTGGGCCAGCGCTTGGCGATCCGGCTCGCCGCCGATGGCCATCTCGGGGGCACGCCAATCGCGGCCCTGACTCTGTTCGACATTACCCCGCCGCCTGCCCCCAAGGCATCCTTTGCACTCCATTGCCTCGGCGGCGACATCGCCGAGCTTCCCGCCGCCGCCATCCCCCAAGGCACCGATGTGGTCTTCCACCTCGCCGCAGTGGTCAGTGCCGCCGCCGAAGCCGATTACGGTCTTGGCCGCCGGGTCAACATGCGCGGCACCGACGCGGTGATCGATGCCTGCCGCGCCCTGGCCAAGCCACCGCGCCTGGTCTTCACGTCGTCCGTTGCCAGCTTTTCCGGCGGGCAAGGCGCGTTGCTGGAAGATAATGCCCGCCAGGTCCCGGCCAATTCCTACGGCGCGCAAAAAGCCGCCGCTGAGTTGTTCCTGATTGATGCCACGCGGCGCGGTTTCATGGATGCGGTGTGCCTGCGCCTGCCGACCATCATTGTGCGCCCCGGCCGACCCAATAAGGCGGCATCGAGCTTCTTTTCGTCCATCGTGCGCGAACCGCTGCTCGGCCTCGAAACCGAACTGCCGGTGCCGGACGATTTCGCCGTCTGGGTCTCCAGCCCACGCAGCGCGCTTGGCTGGTTGATGCAGGCCGCGACGATGAACACCGCACCGCTCGGGCTGGATCGCAGCCTTAATCCGCCGGGGATCAGCGTGACTGTCGGCGCCATCATCACCGCGCTTGATCAGGTCCGCCAGGGTGCCTCCGCGTTGATTCAACGCCGGCCCGACCCCGCGATTGCGGCGATCGTCGGCGGCTGGCCAGCCGGCTTCACCGCGATCCGCGCGCGCGCGCTGGGATTTGCGCCGAATGAGGATCTGGTGACCCTGGTGCGCAGCTTTATCACCGATGATCTTGATGCGACGCGGGCCGATCGCGGGATTTAGCAGCCTTGCGCAAGCAGCATCGCAGCGACACGGCTTTTTTGCTCGCAATTCAGCCATCATTGGGGAATACCGCCCAAACTATCTGAGGTGTCCGGCATTTGGCAGGGCCACGGTGGCGACGAACGGATATTTATGGTGGCGCTGCGCAGTGCCGGGATATTAGACCGGCTCGGTTCCAAACTGGCCCCCGTGCTGCCCCGTTGGATCGGGCGCCTGGCCGGGAAGCCGCGCGCGCCATACGCTGAAGCGCCGATCCGGCCCCGCCGCGGCTTCATCGCCATGCTGCGCCATTTACCGCAAATGCTGCGCGCGCTGGTGCGCACCGACGAAATCTGGCTGTCGGTCCTCGCGTCCTTTATCGGCGTGATTGCGGGCTTTTGCGTTGTCGCCATGACATTATCAACGCAATGGGCGCACCGCGTGCTGTTCGCGCTCGGCCCGCATGAACGTCTGTCCGGCCAGGCGGAAATCGAACCGTTGCGCGCCATTCTGGTG
>JACMOQ010000414.1 GCA_014377905.1 Acetobacteraceae bacterium
CGCCGCCGCGCTGTTTTGCGGGCTTGCCGTAGCGGTGGAGACAAACCGCCTGACTGGCTTCGACGAAGCCATCCGTATGAAACTGCACAGTCTCGCGTCGCCGCTTTTGACTCTACTTGCGGAGAAGGTGACCTGGCTCGGAGCCCTCGGCGTCCTCGCGCTGTTCGGCGTTGTCGCCGTCGCGGCTCTGGTGCACGCGCGGCGGCGCGACGGGGCCGTATTCTTGACGGTGACGATGGTGGGCGCGTTGGCGCTGGAGAATGGACTAAAATTCTCGTTTCAGCGCGTGCGGCCGCCGCCGTTCTTTGGATCTGAGCCGATGACCTATAGCTTCCCCAGCGGGCACGCGCTGTTCTCGCTCTGCTTCTACGGCGGACTCGCTATCGCGGCGTCACGCTCCGTGCAGTCAGCTGCGATGAAAACAGGAATCTGGATCGCGACGGTTTTGCTCGTGTTGGCGATTGGGGGGACACGCATCTATCTTGGCGTGCACTATCCGAGCGATGTTTTGGGCGGTTATCTTGTCGCGATCGCCTGGATCGCCATCGTGTGTCGATGGGCGTATGCTCCACATACCCATCGAACGGTGCGATAATCCGCCGTAAAGCAAGCTGCGCGACAACGAAGCAAGCGGCGATCGACTGCTCCGGGGTCGCTGGATGCTTGCGGGCCGACAATTCCCGGCAGCGTGTGGCCAACCATTCGTTCAGCGCCTCGAAGGTGGCAAAGCGGGCCAGGGGGTGAACACCCATTCCCGGATGTTGCCGACCTGGTTCTCCACCTGTCCCTTCTCCCAGCCCGAAGCCGGGGTGCAGGCGACCGGTTCAAACGGATAATGGTTGGCCAGCACCATGAAGCGGCGGTTGAACAGGCGCTCCTTGCCGGTGAAGATCGTTTCCACGACTGCCTTCAGGTTGTCGTAGACCATGCGCAGAGGCACGCCGCCGAAGAAGGCAAACGCCCGGCTATGCGCGTCGAACACCATCTCCTGCGTCTCTCGCGGGTAGGCTACGACGAACATCTGCCGGCTGAATGCCAAGCGGAAATGCGCGACCTGCAGGTCACGCGCGATTGAACTGATGCTCTCCTGGCCAATCAGGTGACGGCGCCGGATTTCGGCAATCATGTCCATAAGCAACACCCCAGATTCTCCAGCGCAAAGGCCGGATGATCGCATGAACCGGGGTGGAAACTATTGGACGCTGTTTACCCTCGGAATCTGGAAAGTTTTGCATGCTGTTTTACAGCTAGGCTCTGAGGGTAGACGAGAATTAGGCATTCCTGCCCTGCCCTCGCGGCAGAGCGCGGCGTTAGGGTCGGCCCCACCGATTCGCAGTTCGTAACTTTATGATGTCTAATGCTCACGTAGTTTGTCCGGGCTCTCGCATTATGACAATAAAATCAAGCGTATCAAATTCATGAACGGGAGCCGATCTTCCGAACCGCAACCCGGCGGTGAATGGATCGTGGGTGGCGGCGAGATGGGACGCCTGATCCGCGCGATGGATTGGTCGCCCACGCCTCTCGGGCCTATCGCTTCGTGGCCGAAAAGTCTCCGCATCACGGTGAATCTCTGCCTCGCGTCGGACCTGCCTATTTGCATTATCTGGGGTCCCGAGCTGGTTCAACTTTATAACGATAGTTATCGCGTGATTTGCGGCGAGAAACATCCGCGCTCGATGGGACAAAACTTTCCGGAGTGTTGGCGCGAAGCCTGGCCGGTCATTGGCGCGGCCCATGATTCCGCATTGGCGGGCGACACTGCATTCTTGGAAAACCAGCACATCTTCCTCGAACGCCACGATTACATCGAGGAATGTTTTTTCACGTTCTCGTTCAGCCCCATTCGCGACGAAACCGGTCGCTTGGCTGGACTATTCCATCCGGTGATTGAGATGACGCCAACCCAGCTTAGTGAGCGTCGCACCCGCACCTTGCGTGACCTCGCCAGCGGCGTCAGCAATGCGAAGTCAGTTGAAGAAGCCTTCACGCTTTCTACGGAAGCGCTTGCCGAACATCCACTTGACCTACCTTTCGTCCTGATTTACCGGCTCGACGGATTGGAGCAACAGGCTCGCCTCGTCGCGGCCACCGGCCTCGCACCCGGCACGAAAGGCGCTCCCGAAATCGTACCGTTGCATGTGCCGGATCACGCGGCTTGGCCGCTTGGTGACGTGTTTCGCGCGGGCGAGGCAGTGTCGGTGGATGATGTCGCGGGCCGCTTTGGAAATTTTCAAGCCGGTCCGTTTCCCGAGCCAATCGCCTCAGCGGTGCTGTTGCCCATCACCGCGCCGGGAGCGGACCGCCCGATGGCCGTCGCTATTGCGGGCTTCAGCCCGCGCCTCAGATCGAACGAACCGCATCGTGTGTTTCATGACCTGTTGTGCAACGCGATCACGAACGCGGTGGTCAACGCCGGCGCTTACGATGCCGAACACCGCCGCGGCGAGGCACTCGCGAAAATCGACCACATGAAAACGGCTTTCTTCGCCAACGTAAGCCATGAATTTCGCACGCCACTCACCTTGATGCTCAGTCCCCTGGAGGACGCGCTCCACGACGAGCGTGCCCCTCTGGTGGGCGCGCAGCGCGAGCGTTTGACGATGGCACATCGCAACAGCCTACGTCTCCTGAAGCTGGTCAACACCCTTCTCGACTTCTCGGCGATCGAAGCGGACCGGGCGCACGTCAACCCTGTCGCAACCGACCTGGCTGAACTCACTGCGGACCTCGCGGCAGGGTTTCGATCAGCCTGCGAGCGAGTTGGCATACGCTTGGTGGTCGATTGCCCGCCGCTGCCCGAACTCGCCATGGTCGATCGCGACATGTGGGAAAAGATTGTCCTCAACCTGCTCTCCAACGCCTTCAAGTTTACTTTTGAAGGCGAAATCAGGGTGACGCTCCGGTCGGTCGGCAACGAGGTAGAGCTGCGAATTGCCGATACTGGCGTCGGTATTCCAAATGCCGAACTACCTCGCCTCTTTGAGCGTTTCCACCGGATCATGGGACAACGCAGCCGAACCCATGAGGGGAGCGGCATCGGCCTGGCGCTTGTCCAAGAATTGGTCCGCCTCCAGGGCGGCGTCATTGAAGTAACAAGCCAAGAGCGCCGGGGAACCGAGTTTACCGTCACCGCGCCGCTAAATAGGGCAGGGTCGCTCAAGCGACAATCGGTGGTCACGGCTGCGCCTCCAGAACGGGCCTTGCCGACGCAGATAGCGAGCTACGTCGGAGAAGCCCTGGGCTGGTTCGCGACTGATCAGCCTGGCGACCCCCTTCTGGAAGTCGTGCGCCCATCGGAGGCGTCCAACTCGCGAATTCTATTGGCCGACGACAACAGCGACATAAGGGATTACATAGCTCGCCTTCTCAGCGTGGATTGTGTGGTCGAGGCCGTCGCGAACGGAGAAGCGGCACTGAGGGCCGCGCA
This sequence comes from Acetobacteraceae bacterium, assembly GCA_014377905.1. Taxonomy (GTDB): domain Bacteria; phylum Pseudomonadota; class Alphaproteobacteria; order Acetobacterales; family Acetobacteraceae; genus CAITOL01. The sequence continues at coordinate 3,431 of JACMOQ010000414.1, forward strand.
CGCCCAGCGGCCCGACCTTATCCTGGCCGACGTGATGATGCCCGGCTTGGACGGGTTGGGCTTGTTGCGTGCGCCCCGTGACGCGCCCGGATTGAAGGACATCCCGGTGATCCTGTTGTCAGCGCGCGCTGGAGAAGAGTCCCGGATCGAAGGTCTTAACGCCGGGGCGGACGACTATGTAACCAAGCCCTTCTCGAGCCTGGAGTTATGCGCGCGGGTCCGTGCGCATCTGTCGCTGGCCCGCATGCGTCGCGACATGGCCCAACCCTTGGCGGACAGCGAGGAGCGCCTGCGGCGACTGTTTGAGGAAGCGCCAGCGTCCATGTGCGTTTTGCGCGGCCCCACATATATATTCGATTTGGCCAATGCAGCCTACACCCGCCTCACTGGCCGAGACGACCTGCTTGGAAAGCCTGTCCGCGAGGTGTTCCCGGAGGGCGAGGGGCAACCTTTCTTCGATCTGCTGGACCGGGTTTATCAGTCGGGAAAACCCTTTTCAGCGCAGGGCATGAAATTCGTTATGCAGGCCAAGGTCGATGGTCTGAGCGAATTCTTCCTCGATTTCATCTACCAGCCGATCTTTGGCAACGATGGTTCGGTCACCGGAATTTTCGTAGAGGGCTCTGACGTTACCGCTCACGTGCGGGCAGAGGCGGAGGTAAAGTCGCAGCAGGTGCAACTGCAGGCCACTATTAGCGAGCTGCAGGCTACTGCGTCCGCCTTGCGGGCCAGCCAGGAGGACTTGCGGGAACTCAACCAAAAACTCGAAATGCGGGTAGCGAAAGAAGTCGAAGCGAAAGAAGCGGCTCAAGGACGGCTCGCTCAAGCGCAGCGTATGGAAGCCTTGGGCCAACTCGCAGGAGGGATTGCCCACGACTTTAACAATGTCTTGCAGGTCGTTTCAGGCGGACTGCATCTCATTCAAAAGCGCGCCGCCGATCCTCACGGCGTGGCAAAGATCGCGCGTATGGCCCATGAAGCCAGCGAGCGAGGCGCAGCGATAACCGGGCGGCTGCTGGCGTTCTCCCGGAAGGGAGAGTTGTTGACGGGCCGCGTCGAGGCCGAGCCGCTACTTGAAAACCTACGCGAAATACTGACTCCGACGCTGGGCGCCACCATCGCCCTCTACGTGGCGATCGCACCCGATCCACCGGCGTTGCTCGCCGACAAGGCGCAGCTTGAGACGGTGCTGATCAACTTGGCGGTCAACTCACGCGACGCCATGCCGGATGGTGGCGTCCTGACGATTGCCTGGAATCCTGTTACGGTCGCTGTCGGCGACGATCGTTTCGCCGGGCTCAATGGGGGCGATTACATTCAAGTGGACCTAAGCGACACCGGCGAGGGCATGGACGACGTGACCCTCAGACGCGCTTCGGAGCCCTTCTTCACCACCAAACCCGTCGGCCAGGGCACCGGTCTGGGCCTAGCCATGGCCCGTGGCTTCGCGGAGCAGTCTGGCGGGGGCTTCGCTATCGCGAGCGAACTGGGCCAGGGCACGTGCGTCACCCTTTGGTTCCCCCAAGCGACCGAAGACCGAGAGGTCAGCGTTGAGCAGGATGCGGCGTTAGTGGTTCCCGGGGCGCCCGTGCGGGTGCTCCTGGTGGATGACGATCCGAGCGTGAGGGAGATCGTGGCGCAGCAATTTGAGGACCTTGGATATGTCGTTAGTCAAGCATCCAACGGTTTTGAAGCCCTAAACAAGATTGAGACAGGTGAACGCCCCGATCTTTTAGTGACGGATTATTCAATGCCAGGAATGAATGGTTTGATGGTCATAGAAGAAGTGCGGCGTTTACAACCCCATTTGCCGGCGCTGCTTCTTACTGGGTTTGCCGACGCTGCGATTAGGCTGAAACTCGACGACATCCAGGACACTTCGATCCTGCTGCTCCGCAAGCCCGTAACCGCAGACGAACTAATCCACCAGGCAACAGCTTTGCTCGCAAGCGCCTCATGCGAGTCGCCCCACATGGAATAAGGAAAATGGCATCCCCGATAGGTCCGTTTACGTCCCGCGACCGAAGTACCGCATCCCACCATTTGGACGTAATGTCCCAGAACGCGGATATTTTATCCCACCACCGCACGCCTTTATCCCGAGTCCGGGTATTTACCATCCGGGGTCAGTATGGGCTTCAACGACTGGCCGGTCCTGATAGCGCCAGTAAATAGCCTGATAAGCTCCTGTTTTCTCCCTGTTATTGCACCAGGGAATTCACCGCAAAAACGGCGGATTTCCGCGGGATTCCAACTGCCCGAGCGCCCTGTTCCGCGCAAAAACAGGCGAATACCCTGTTTTATTCCCTGTTAACAGGGTAATGTCGCAGAGACGAGTTCGCAGCAGACTGCGTCCACCGCCAACGTCCGAGCGATTGATTTTATTGTTTTTTTCTACCGCGACATTGCCCCTGCGAGTCTCGGGGATGAAGCGTTCATTGCGCCGCTGGCGTCTATTTCTAGTTCCAATCACCGCGCAAGTTATCTCCTCGACCAGCGTCCGCATCTCCGCGCCGATTGAAGCCGTTTACGTCACCACGTTGGATAGTGCGTCGGGCCGCTAGGCGGCGAACAACGGCGACAATACAGGCAAGCTTAACCCGGCGCTGTCCTTTACTGCTGGTCAAACTTGCGCCACCGTAGCGGTTGGGATCAACAATGACAGCTCGCCAGCAACGGTGCTCCCGGCATACGTTGTGCCAGACACGATGGTCACCGGCAGGGCTGTGATACCGTCGCTTGCCGATACCCCGGTTTCAGGGCTGCATCCGACTCCCGAGCCATCTAAGCGCTGGCTGATGGAGTCCACTTCGTCATGATGAATCGATTGCGGGAACGTGGTCAGTTCGGTGAGGTAGGTAGCCCGCCAGCGTGCCTAGCGCGGCAGCGAGACCAAGCCGCCTTCGAACTGGGCGATCTGCGCGCGCATGTGCTTTACTTGCCCTTGCCCGGACTTACCGCTTTCATGCAGGAAATGCCCTCCTGGCCCAGCATCTGCATCAGTTGGATGCAGGACGCCCTGGCTGGCAATCAGCCATTGTGGAGGCTTAAGGACGCCCCACGGACCCCAAGACTGACAGGGCTCGGGTTTACGCCATCCCGGCAATCGGCGGTCGCCGCCCGCGCCATCCCGCCGCCGCTTCGTAGGCCGCGCCAACACGCAGCACCAATGGGTCCTCGAACGGCCGGCCAACGATTTGCAACGCGATCGGCAAGTTATCCGCCGAAAACCCGCTGCACACCGAAAGTGCGGGGCTGCCTGTCAGGTTGAAGGCGCGGTTGAAAAACGCCCCGCCGAGCGTCCGGTCCGCGCCAAGCTTTTTCGCCACGTAGCGCGCGGTCGGGAACACCAGCACATCGACATCGCGCATGGTCGCCGCCAGTTCCGCCACCAGGCGGCTCCGTTCGCGTTGTGCGTTGATGTAGTCCACCCCGCGCACAAACGCCCCGGCGGAGACACGTTGGCGAAAAATTGCGCCATAAAGTTCAGGGGTGTTGCGCAGATGATGTTCGTGGATCGAATAAGCCTCGGCGCGCGAAATCATCCCAGCCGCTGCGCCGTACGTCTGAAACGGCTCGATCGTGACATCAGCAACGATTGCGCCCAGATCACGGAGCACCTTCAATGCTTCCTCGGTCGCTGCGTGCACGTCCGCTTCGCACGCCATGTCGTTTTCATAGAAATGCCGCACCACGCCAACCCGCAGCCCCTTGATCGGCGATGACATGTCGGAGAAATCCAACGCCCCGACATCGGCGCTGCACGGATCAGCCGGATCATATCCCGCCAGCGTCTGCATCATCAGCGCGCAATCCGCCGCCGTCCAGCACATCGGTCCGGCATGGTCCAATCCGAACGACAAGGGCAGCACACCGGCTTTGCTTACCAGCCCGTAGGTCGGCTTATGCCCGGCAATGCCGCACCATGCGGCCGGCCCGCGGATGGAGCCACCTGTATCCGACCCCATCGCCCCCAGCACCAACCCGGCAGCGACAGCCGCGGCCGAACCCGATGACGAGCCCGACGGATCGTGATCAGTGTTCCACGGATTACGCGCCGGTGGCCAAGGCAAATCAAAGCTGGTGCCACCAATGGCGAACTCCCATGTCGACAGTTTGCCGGTGAAGATCGCACCAGCATCGCTGAGTTTTTTTACCGTGGCCGCATCTTCGGTCGGCACATGGTTGCGGAACAAAGCCGAATGCCCGGTCGTTGCAATCCCAGCCGTGTTGTAGATGTCCTTCAAACCAATCGGAATACCATGCAGCGCGCCGCGATAGTTGCCGGCCATTATCTCGGCTTCCGCCGCTTTGGCCGCGGCCATGCCCTGATCTTCCAACACCAGAATATGGCTGTTGAGCTGCCCGTCCAGGGCTGCAATCCGCTTGAACGACGCTGTTGCCAGCTCCACCGGGGACAATTTCTTGTCCCGGATTAGCGCGCCGGCTTCTGCAATGGTGAGCAGCGCGATATCGGTGCCGGCTTTGCTGATGCTGTCCATGGCTCAGACACCTTTCCGCAAGCTGAACACGTTGGCCGGTTCCACGACGTAGGACCGGTTGCTTTTCAACGCGGAGGCGGTTGACGCAAGGTCGGCGACCACCTCGCCCAGCCCAGCCATATCGCTCGCCGGCAAATTTAATCCGGCCGCCGCCAAGCCTGTTGCAAGCCCAGCAGCAAGCCCGGGCGCAGGTGCGGCGAGGCTTGGGCGCGTGGTGCGGAATGGCGTCGCCTGCTCAAACGCATCGGCCACCTGGAATAATTTAGCCTCCTGGAACGGTTTGGCGGCGATTTGGATGGCGACCGGCAGGCCGCCCACGCCAAAGCCGGAACAGATTGCCATTGCCGGCCAGCCGAGCACGTTGAACGGCTGGGTAAAGCCGGGCTTGTCGGTGTTGGCCCAGAGCGGCATCCCATCGATGCGGGGCGCCTCGGCCTGGGCGCCGGCGGTAATCAAGATGTCGATGCCTTTGGTTGCCTGCGCCACGATTGTGCACAGCTCCAGCCGGCGGCGCAGCGCCTGGACATAATCCGCGCTCGTCATCAACGCACCCGACGCCAGCCGCATCCGCAGCCGTTCGCCATAGTCGTTAAAGCGGGTCTTCATCCACGGCTCATGCACCGCATAAGCTTCGGATATCAAAATAACGTAGCAGCAAGCCTGGAATTCGTAGAGCGACGGCAGCACCACATCGACAATTTCTGCCCCTTGCGCCTTCCAAATTCCCAAGGCTTCATCGATGCCTTTTTGAACCGCGTTCGACACTGGCGCATCGGTTTCGTGCCAGTGGCGCACCACGCCGATTTTCATTCCCTTGGCATCGCGCCCCAGCCCGGCCGAAAAATCCGGCACCGGCCGATTGGCGCTGGCGGGATCGGTTGGGTCATACCCAGCCATTGCTTGCAGCAGGATGGCGCAATCCTGCACGTTCCACGCCATCGGCCCGGCATGGTCGAGGCTTTGTGACAGCGGCAAAATGCCCACCCGCGAACACAGCCCATAAGTCGGCTTAATGCCCGCAATTCCGCATAGGGATGCCGGCCCACGGATCGACCCGCCGGTATCCGATCCGGTGCCGCCCAGAATGAACCCTGCTGCCACCGCAGCCCCTGTCCCGCTTGACGATCCCGAGGTGAAATGATCGGGATGCCACGGATTGCGCGCCGGCGGCCACGGCAAATCGAAGCTTGGCCCGCCCATGGCGAATTCATGGGTGGCGAGCTTGCCCAGCATGGTGATGCCGGCATCGGCCAATTTACCAACCGTGACTGCGTCTTCGGTCGGTACCCAGCCCTGCAGCAGCGCGGAATGCGCCGTGGTCGCTATCCCCTTGGTGCCATAAATGTCCTTGTGTGCAATCGGAATGCCATCAAGCGGCCCACGCGCGTTGCCCGCCATGATCCGCGCTTCGGCAGCACGTGCGTCAGCCAGCGCCCGTTCTGGCGTGGTCGTGATAAACGCATTCAACGTGCCGTCGAGTGCGGCAATCTTGTCGATGCAGGCCTGGGTCAGCTCTACCGGAGACAGCTTGTGTTCGGCGAATAATTTAGCCGCTTGGGCAATGGTCGGGGTTTCCATCAGATTTCTTCCGTGCCGAAAACATCAGGGCGGAAAATATGGCCAGGCTCGGCCTCGCGTCCGCGGCCATAAAGCCTGACACGTTCAAGCTGCGGCGCCATCAAGGCCCAGCCTTCATGCAACTGGTCGATTTCAGTGGATTTAAGTGACAGCCCGGCACGGCGTACCAGGGCATCCATATCTTCGCGGGGGGTGATTGGCATCAGGTTTGCCTCGGGTTAGGTGATTGCATGAGTGAAGCCCTTGCACTTGCCGTGCCACTAAGTGCTCAAATTTCAAGCGAATGATCGTTCTCGGCCTGCAATCCGGGGACGACCGATCTTGGCAGGCGATAACAGCATAAAAAAGACTCATTTAAAATCGAGCTCAAAAAATATTGCTCGTTTATAATGCCTTAAAAACGCTCTTATGACTATTTATTAGTCATTAATAATTTCGGGAGTCGCTGTTTGCTGATCTTCTGGTCTGGCATGTGTTTTGCAGTGCAGTGCAGCATCATTACCCAGAGGACGCGATGATGCATCAAGCCAAACCCAGGTCCCAGCCCTTCAGCTTTAAATCCGCCGCCTTTGCCGGGGCCGTCGCGCTCGGGCTGCTCGCCGCCGCTCCCGCGACTGCGGGCGGGGTGCTGACCGTGGCGATGACCGCGAGCGATATCCCCGTTACCACCGGCACCCCCGACCAGGGCTTCGAAGGTTTCCGCTTTGTCGGCTGGAGCCTTTATGACGCGCTGGTCGGCTGGGACCTCAGCAAATTCGATGCGCCGTCAGACATCATTCCAGGCCTTGCGACCTCCTGGGCGATCGATCCCGCCGACAAAAAGCGCTGGATTTTCAAACTCCGTGAAGGCGTGAAGTTCCACGACGGCTGCGCGTTCACCGCCGATGACGTGGTGTGGAACTATGCCCGGATGACCGACAACAAGTCCCCGCAATTTTTTACCCAGCAGTTCGCGCTTAATCGTGCCTACATGACCAACGTCGCCAATATCGAAAAAGTGGATAATTTTACCGTCGCGATTACCACGAATTTCGTTGAAAGCCTGTTCCCTTACACGATGTCCTACGTGCCGATGATCAGCCGCTGCCGGGCCGAGGCGCTGAAATACGACTGGACCGCCTATGCCGCGGCGCCGTCGGGCACCGGTCCCTATCGTTTCGACCGCATGGTGCCGCGCGAAAGACTCGAACTCGTGCCCAACAAGGAATACTGGAACCCCAAGCGGGTGCCAAAACAGGACCGGATGATCCTCATCCCGATGCCGGAACCGGCAACCAGGGTTGCAGCCCTGCTGTCCGGCCAGGTGAATTTCGTTGAGGCGCCGCCGCCCGACAGCATGCCCCGCCTCAAAGCTGGCGGCATGAAGATCGTTACTAATGTCTATCCACATAATTGGCCGTTTACGTTGAATTTCGAAAAAGGCCCGTTCACCGATCTGCGGGTGCGACAGGCCGCCAACCACGCGCTCAACCGCGCAGATTTCGTCGAATTATTGGGCGGCATGGCAACCGAAGAATATGCGATGGTGCCACCCAACATGCCTTATTACGGCAATCCGAAAAAATACGAGTTCGATACGAAAAAGGCAACAGCCCTCCTTAAGGAAGCCAAGTGCTACCCGTGCGCGATAACATTGGCGATCTCGACATCAGGCTCAGGCCAAATGCAGCCCTTGCCGATGAATGATTTGCTGAAAACCCAGTTGGAACAGGCCGGGTTCAAGGTCAACTTCCAGGTGATGGACTGGAACGCGATGCTGCAAATTTTCCGCGGTGGTGTGGAAAAATTCCCCGATGTTCACGGCGTGAACGGCAGTCGCGCACTGACCGATCCGGTTATTGCGGTGATCAAGCCCGTCGGCAAGGCCTATTGGTCACCCGCTGGGTCCAATTGGGGGCATTTCTACTCCGATCAAACCGAAAAGCTGGTCGGCGAGATCTTCAACGAGTTCGACGACGTCAAACGCATGGCGCTGCTGACCAGGTTGCATGAAGTCGAAAGCGAAATGGCGTTGATGATCTACGTCGTCCACGACATCAATCCGCGGGCCTTGTCCCCCAAGATCAAAGGCTTCGTGCAAGCCCAGCATTGGTTCCAGGACATGACGCCGATTTCGGTGGAGTAATAAATCGATGTTGTTCTTGATCTTGCGACGCCTCGCCTATGCCGCCCCGATCGCACTCGGCGTCAGCATTGTCTGCTTTTCTCTGGTGTATCTCGCACCGGGGGACCCGTTGCAAACCGTGCTGCCGGCCGATGCGACGGCTGAGGTGATCGAACTGATTAAGCATGAATATGGCTTTGATAAACCAATCCCCGTGCAATACGGCATCTGGCTGTGGCATGTCTTGCAGGGGGATTTCGGGGTCTCAATCGGATCGCGCCGGCCGGTGCTGCTCGACGTGCTGGGCTCGTTGCGCAACACGTTGATCCTCACCAGCTTCGCAATACCGATTGCATTCTCCATCGGCTACACGCTCGGCGCGGTCGCCGGATGCTTTCCCGGCAGATGGCTCGACCGTGTGGTGACCGGCTTTGCAGTCATGGGGGTGAGCGTGCCGAACTACTGGCTCGGCATCGTCATGGTCATTGTCTTCGCGGTCGAACTCGCCTGGCTGCCGGCGACCGGTATGGGGCCGCGCGGATCGGATGTGTTCAGCGTCTTCAGTCTTGACGATCTGCGTTACATGGTGATGCCGGTCTTTACCTTGTCGATGGTACCGATCGGGATAATCGCGCGCAGCACCCGGGCGGCGGTGGCGGAAATCCGTGGCCAGGACTTCGTTATCACCCTGCGCGCCAAGGGCCTGACCGAACCGGCGATCATCCGTCACGTCCTGAAGAATGCCATGCCGCAGGTGCTCGCGGTCATGGGGTTGCAATTCGGCTATCTGATGGGCGGGTCGATCCTGATTGAAACCGTCTTCACCTGGCCGGGCAGCGGGTTCCTGCTCGCCAAGGCGATCATCACCCGTGACATCCCGGTGCTGCAAGGGGCAATCCTGCTGCTGTCGATGGTGTTTGTTGCAACCAATCTGGTGGTGGATTTGCTGCAATCCGCCATCGACCCGCGCATCCGGCGCGGCTGAGGAGGTATCAGCTATGGTCCAGACAATCACTGCGACCGACCCAGCCGATTTCGAGTCCGACGTACTGCCGGCAACAGTGGTGCGGAGCTACTGGCAAAGCGTCGGTTACCGCCTGCGCCACGATCCGGTAACGCTGGTTTTCGGCGTGATCGTAATCGGCATCATCCTGTCGGCGATTTTCGCCCCGCTTGTGGCGCCGTTCGATCCCTATAAGGAAAGCGTCATCGGGCGATTGAAGCCATTCGGATGGCGCAATCATTTGATCGGCACCGATGAGTTGGGCCGCGATCTGCTGTCGCGGATTATCTATGGCGGGCGGATATCTCTGTTCATGGGCCTGGTGCCGGTAGTGATCGCGACCATCCTGGGCGGCACGTTGGGCATTGTGGCAGGTTTTGGCGGCCGCCGCGTCAACACTGCCATCATGCGC
>JACMOQ010000415.1 GCA_014377905.1 Acetobacteraceae bacterium
AATCTCAAGACCTTGCTGATCGATATCGCCACCACCGAGCAACTCGCCCCACGCGTCCCCGCGGATCGCGTCGTCGTCGGAGAAAGCGGCCTGAAAACCCACGCCGATTTGATCCGCCTCACCGATTGCGGGGTGCAGCGCTTCCTGGTCGGGGAAAGCCTACTGCGCCAGCCCGATCTGGTCGGTGCCACGCGCGCAATGCTGGGGGCGGCATGAGCGGCCTCACCCATTTCGACGCCGCCGGCAACGCGATCATGGTCGATGTCGGCGGCAAGCCGGTAACCGACCGCGAGGCCACCGCCCGCGCCGAGGTGGTGATGCTGCCGGCAACCTTGGCCATGATCATCGCCGGCCAGGCCAAAAAGGGCGATGTGTTCGCCGTCGCCCAACTCGCCGGCATCATGGCCGCCAAGCGCACCGCCGACCTGATCCCGCTATGCCATCCGCTGCCGCTGTCGGCGGTCACCGTCGATCTGATCGCGGCCAGCGATACAGTGGTGGAAATCACCGCCACGGTGCGCACCGCCGGCCGCACCGGCGTCGAGATGGAGGCGCTGACGGCGGCGTCCGTCGCGGCACTCACGGTTTATGACATGTGCAAGGCGGTCGATCGCGGGATGCGGATTGAGGCTTTGCGCGTGGTGGCGAAGTCGGGCGGCAAGTCAGGGGATTTTCGGCAATCGTGAACCCGGCATCCCTCACGCGGAACACTTAAATGATTTCAGTCGATGAAGCCCGCACCCGCATCCTGTCCAGCCTCCGCCCGACCGGCCCGGAAATCGTGCCGCTCGCCGAAGCCTGGAACCGCATTACCGCCGCCCCGATTCACGCCCGCCTGACCCAACCGCCACGCGACGTCTCGGCGATGGACGGCTACGCGGTGGTGGCAACCGACGCGATTTTGGGCGCGACGCTGCATGTCGTCGGCAGCGCGCCGGCCGGGCACCCGTGGGACGGCACACTGCAAAAGGGCAATGCGCTACGCCTGTTCACCGGCAGCATCCTGCCCGACGGCGCCGATGCCGTGGTGATCCAGGAGAACACCAGCCGCGATGGCGAGAGTGTCACCATCACTGAAGCCGCCACAAGCGGCCGTCATATCCGCCGCGCCGGCCAGGATTTTGCCGCCGGCGACATGCTGCTGCCAACCTGCAAGCGCCTGAATGCCCGCGATATCGGCCTCGCCGCAGCGGCCAACCACCCGTGGATGACCGTCCATCGCCGCCCGCGCATCGCCATCCTGGCCACCGGCGATGAAATTGCGATGCCCGGAGAACCAATCCCGGCCGGCAGCATTGTGAGCTCCAATTCCCACGCGTTGGCGGCCCTGGTGCGGGCGGCCGGCGGCGATCCGGTGGTGCTGCCGGTGGTCGCCGATGATCGCGCGGCGTTGATGGCGGTGGCGGACGCGATCGCCGGCATGGACATGCTTGTCACCACTGGCGGCGCCAGCGTGGGCGAACATGATCTGGTACAGGAAGCGCTCGGCGCGCGCGGCCTCAAGATCGATTTCTGGCAAATCGCCATGCGGCCCGGCAAGCCGCTGATGTTCGGGCAGTTGGGGCCGGTGGCAATGCTCGGCCTGCCGGGCAATCCGGTGTCGTCGCTGGTCTGCGCCATTCTGTTTCTGGTGCCGGCCATTGCGGTGCTGCTCGGCCAGCCCCCTGCCCCGCCGCCAACCGTTCAGGCAAAGCTCGGCGCACCGGTTGCCGCCAACGACCATCGCGCTGATCATTTGCGCGCAAAGCTTGCGACCGGCGCGGATGGCGGCCCGATCGTCATGCCGTTTGCACGCCAGGACTCCGCCATGCTCCGGGTGATGGCGCAGGCCGATGCGCTGGTGCTGCGCGGACCGCATGCCCCGGCATTGGTGGCGGGTGACATGGTCGAGATTATTCGCCTGGATGCGCTAGGACTTTAGCCTGTGCGTGGCGTGAAACCCACCGAGTCCGACCTTTACCCTCCGGTCAAAGCCTGGCTCGAAGCCCACGGCTTCGTCGTGAAGGGCGAAATTTGTGGCTGCGACATGGTTGCCCTCGCGCCCGACGGCGCACTGGTAGTGATCGCCGAGCTTAAGCTGATGCTGTCCTTCGATCTGATCCTGCAAGCGGTTGAACGCTTGGCAATCGCCGATGAGGTTTGGATTGCCGTCCCGCTCACCCGGCGTGGCCGCGATCAGGACCGCCGCGCCCATCGGCTGTGCCGGCTTCTGGGCATCGGGTTGCTCACTGTGCATCCCAAGCACGGCACAGTGGAATTGATCGCCGCACCTGCCCCCTACCAGCCACGCCGCAATGCCAGACGGCGGTCCTTTCTATTGCGCGAATTTGAACGAAGGCGCGGCGATCCGGAAATCGGCGGCAGCGCCAGCAAGGCGCGGATGACCGCCTATCGCCAGTTCGCGCTTGATTGCGCGATGGCGATGCTGGGGGGCGAAGGCAGCACCCGGGCGTTGCGCGCTATCGTGCCGGACGCCACCAAATACCTCGCCGCCAACCACTACGGCTGGTTCGAGCGGACTGCACGCGGCCGCTACCGGCTGACCCAGGCGGGCACCAGCGCCGCCCAGGCAAGGCTGGCGGAAACCGCCACGCCAGGGCAGGCTGCGACCACCGACACAGGAGGCTGACATGGCCAAGCGCGTGCTGACCGGCGAGGTTGCCCACGAAACCAATACCTTCAGCAAGGTCCGCACCGACCTTGCCGCCTTCCGGCGCGGCGCCCTGTTAGGCGCCAACGAAATCCCGGCGGCGCGGCGCGGCACCAAATCTAGCATGGGCGCGACGTTTGAGGCCGCCGATCGGTTCGGCTGGAACTTGATCCACCCGATCCTTGCCCACGCCAACCCGTCCGGGCTGGTGACTGACGCAGCCTTTGAACATTTCGCCGATCTGCTGCTGGCCGACGCGGCCCATGTCGATGGCATGCTGCTGCATCTGCATGGCGCGATGGTGACCGAAACCTATGAAGACGGCGAGGGCGAATTGCTGCGCCGCCTGCGCGCGGCGTCGGGGCCGGATGTGCCGATTGTGGTGACGCTCGATCTGCACGGCAACATCACCCAGTTGATGGCCGACAGCGCCAGTGCATTAATCGCGGTCCGCACCTACCCCCATATCGATTACTATGAACGCGCCTGGCAGGGCGCGAATTTGCTCAATCGGGCGATGCTCGGCGAAATCCGCCCGCGCACCGTCATCGCCAAGCGGCCAATGCTGCGCGGGCTCGATGGCGGGCGCACCCAGACCGGCCCGATGCGGGACCTGATCGATCGCGGCGAAAAGCTTGAAGCCGAGGGCGCCGCCCTGATCGTCAGCATTTGCGCCGGCTTTACTGCCGCTGATATCCGCGACATCGGCCCCAGCGTCACCGTCACCACCGATGACAACAATGCGGCCGGCCAGGCGATTGCCGAAGCCTTCATGGACCATGCCTGGGCAACGCGGGAATTCGTGTCGGTCAAGCACCGACCGATTGCCGACGCGGTCGCCTATGCCAAAGCGGGCGAAGTGGGACCCGACCGTCCGCTGGTGATCGCCGAGGTCACCGACAACCCCGGCAGTGGCCATTATGGCGACGCTACCAATCTGTTGTGCGCGATGATCGCCGCCGACCTGCAGAACGCGGTGTTCTATCCGATCTTCGATCCGCAGGCGGTGCTGGATGCGCAAGCGATTGGCGTCGGGCATCGCAGCAAAATCTCGCTCGGCGGCAAGCATGATGTCGATGCCGGCGGCGGTCCGTTGCAGGTCGAGGCCGACATCGTCGCCATCACCGACGGCAAGTTCCGCGCCTTCGGGGCGATGGCCGGCGGGGTGTGGCGCGATTATGGGCTGTCGGCGTTGTTGCGGGTCGGCGGGGTGGAAATCTGCCTGATCACCAACAATGCCCAGGCCACTGACCTTGGCCAGTTGACCTCGCTTGGCATCGACCCGACCCGTAAAGCCACCATCGTGGTCAAGTCCGCGCATCATTTCCGCGCCGCTTTTGAACCGATTGCGCGCGAGGTGATCACCTGCGACGGCGGCGGGCTTGGCGCGGTGATCCTCAAGCAAGCCGGCTTTAAGAACGTCCGCCGCCCGATCTGGCCACTTGATGACATCGGCTGACCTCGACACCATCCTTCGGGGCAATCCGTGGGTGGCAGCGCTGCTCGACCGGTTCGACAGCATCAGGCTGCCCGATTGCTGGATTGTCGCCGGCGCGCTGGTGCAGACCGTTTGGAACCACCGCTTTGGCATGCCGCCGACCACCGGCATCGCCGACATTGACATAGTTTATTTTGATCCTGACCTGAGCGCGGAGGCCGAAACCGCCGCAACCGCACGGCTGCGCGCAAATTTCGCCGACCTGCCGGTCTGGCTTGACGTGAAAAATCAGGCCCGTGTCCATCTTTGGTATCAGGCCCGCTTCGGTGTCGCGCTTGCGCCCTATCAATCAACAGCGGCGGCGATCGCCACCTACCCGACCACGGCCACCGCCATCGGGGTGCGCCAAATCGCCGGACAAATGGACATATGCGCCCCGTTCGGCCTGTCCGACCTGTTTGCTGGCATCGTCCGCCCCAACCGAGCGCTAGTGACCGAGGATGTTTATATCGCCAAGACGGCACGTTGGGCGGCGATCTGGCCGGTAACGGTGTGCCCGTGGGACGACACAGCTTGCACCG
>JACMOQ010000416.1 GCA_014377905.1 Acetobacteraceae bacterium
GTGCCCGTAGCTGAGGATGTCGGCAATGTCGGCAAGTGGGTGGGCAAGGGTGATACGCAGGGTTTCCGGGCCGAGGATATCGACCGCCATGCCGGTCAGGTATTGCGCGTAAACCCCAGGCGCACCGAGCGTGCCGCCCTGGGCCGGATCGGCCATGCGCATAAGCGAAAAGCGAACCGCCTCGGCATCGACCGGATCGCCATTGTGGAAGCGTATATGCGGGCGCAGTTGGAAGGTGAAAATCCGTGCGTCAGGGCTGGTGTGCCAGCTCTCGGCAAGGGCAGGGGCGTAGCCGCCCTGGCCATCGCGGCGGATCAACGCGTCAAACACAGCGCCGAACACGGTCAGAACATCGGCGCTGTCGGTGCAGGCATGCGGGTCCTCAAGAACTGCGCGAGGCTGGGCGATCACAAAAGGCTGCGGCACAATGGGGTTCCTTTAGTCTAAGTATGCGGACAACACACCAGCAGTCTTCCCCAAGTCCCGCCGTTGCGAAACCCCAGGTTTGATGGCTATCGTGGCGCGGTGACGGCCACGGTGGCCGGTCATCGGGGGAATTCCCAGGCGAACACCCTGTCCATCGCCGATCAGATGAGGCAGCGCCCGGACTCAGTGATAGATCGCGCAGCATGACCGATACCATCGTCGACATTCTGATCATCGGCGCCGGCGCATCGGGGGCAGCGGTGGCGTGGTCGCTCGCCGACACCAAAATGCGCATTGTCTGCCTGGAGCAGGGCGGCTGGGTGAAACCCACCGACTACCCCGCCAATGACCGCGACTGGGAAGCCCGGGCCACTGGCGACTTCTCGCCCAGCCCCAACCGTCGTGGCCGCCCCGAAGATTACCCGGTCAACGATGATGCCTCGCCGATCAAGATCCTGAACTTCAACGGCGTCGGCGGCGGCACGATCATGTACACCGCCCACTGGCCACGTTTGCATCCCAGCGATTTCCGCACCCGCACGCTCGATGGTGTCGGCCAGGACTGGCCGGTCAGCTACGCCCAGCTCGCCCC
Organism: Acetobacteraceae bacterium; assembly: GCA_014377905.1. Lineage (GTDB taxonomy): Bacteria > Pseudomonadota > Alphaproteobacteria > Acetobacterales > Acetobacteraceae > CAITOL01. Next base: position 1,019 of record JACMOQ010000416.1, read on the forward strand.
ATTCTACGATCTCAACGACCGCATGATGGGGGTCTCGGGCCTCGCCGGAGACCCAGCCTATCCCCCCGGCAAAATCCCGCAAATGCCGCCGCACGCCCTCGGCCGCTCTGGCGCGGTGTGGGGCCAGGCCTTCAACCAGCTGGGCTGGCACTGGTGGCCATCGGACAACACCGCAGCCACCGAGGCATATGACGGCCGGGCGAAATGCATTAACCTTGCCCATTGCACCCCCGGCTGTGCCCAGGGCGCGAAGGCTAGTGTGGACATCACCTACTGGCCGCGCGCCATCCGCGCCGGGGTGGAACTGCGCACCCATTGCCGGGTGCGCCGCATCACCACTGGCGATGACGGTATGGCGACCGGCGCCGAATATTACGACGCCACCGGCAAGCTCTGTTTCCAGGCCGCCCATGTCGTCGTCGTCGCCTGCAACGGCATCGGCACGCCCCGCCTGCTGCTGGCCTCGGCCAGCGCCCGTCATCCCAATGGGCTGGCCAATTCGTCCGACCAGCTTGGCCGCAACCTGATGCTGCACCCCTATGTTTCAGTCTACGGGTATGTCGATCAGGAAGTGGACGGCAATCGCGGCCCGCCGCTGTCGCTGTGGAGCCATGAATTTTACGAAACCGACCCGGCGCGCGACTTCAAGCGTGGCTACATTTTCCAGATTGCCCGCGGCGCCGGCCCGGTGGTGGAAGCGACCACCAGCTTCGAACATGGCCGCCTGCCCTGGGGCGGTGCGCATCACGCGGTGTTCCGCCGCCTGCATTATCGCCGCCTGAACCTGTCGATCGTGGTGGACGACCTGCCGGAAGCGCATAACCGCGTCACCCTCGATCCGCTGCTGACCGACGGCCACGGCATCGCGGCGCCGAAAATCGACTACACCGTCGGCGACAACAGCCGCCGTATGATCCACCACGCGATCGACAAGGCGCGTCTGCTGCTCGCCACCGCCGGCGCGCATGACATTTCGGTGGTTGACCCGATCCCGCTTTCCGGCTTTCACAATCTCGGCACCGCCCGCATGGGCGCCGACCCCAAGACCTCGGTGGTCAATGAATGGGGCCGCGCCCATGACGTGAAGAACCTGTTCATCGTCGATGGCAGCCTGTTCGTCACCGCCGGCGGGGTTAACCCGACCTCGACCATCCAGGCCCTCGCGCTCTATATTGCCGATCAGATGAAACAGCGGCTTGACACGCTGTTCGAATAGGGAACGCCAGGCGCATGCCCAGTAACGAACCTGTTGACGTGCTCATCATCGGCTCGGGTGCCTCAGGTGCCGCCGTGGCCTGGAGCCTGGCCGACACCAAGATGAAAATCCTGTGTCTTGAACAGGGGGATTGGCAAAACCCCACCGACTATCCGTCCAATGGCCGTGATTGGGAGGCGCGCCAGTTCAATGACATGGCGACCTCGCCGAACCGCCGCCAGCTCTGGTCGGATTATCCGGTCAATGACGATAATTCGCCGATCAAGGTGCTGAACTTCAACGCTGTCGGCGGCAGCACCATTCTCTACGCCGCGCATTACCCGCGCCTGCACCCGTCCGATTTCAAGGTGAAATCACTTGATGGCGTGGCCGATGACTGGCCGATCGACTACCACCAGTTGGAGCCGTTCTTCGCCGAGAACGACCGCATGACCGGCGTTTCCGGCATGGCCGGGGACCCCGCCTACCCGCCGCAGAAAACCTCGCCGATGGAGCCGCTGCCGATGGGCCGCTCGGGCCGCATGCTGGGCGAGGCGATGAACCGCCTGGGCTGGCACTGGTGGCCGAGCGACTGCGCGGTGACCACCCGCGAGTATGAAGGCCGCGCGCCCTGCATCAATCTCGGCCACTGCATCGCCGGCTGCGCCCAGGGCGCCAAGGCCAGCACCGACATCACCTATTGGCCGGCCGCCATCCGCGCCGGGGTGGAACTGCGCACCAGGGCACGGGTGCGCGAGATCACCATCGACAACGCCACCGGCATGGCCAATGGCGTGATCTACTACGATCGCGATGGGGTCGAGCAGTTCCAGCCTGCCCATGTCGTGGTCGTGGCCGCCAACGGCATTGGCACGCCGCGGCTGTTGCTGAACTCGAAATCGGAGCGCTTCCCGAACGGGCTGGCCAATTCATCAGGTCTGGTCGGCAAGAACCTGATGTTCCATCCCTACGCCAGCGTCTGGGGCTATTTCAACGAGGAAACCGACGGCAATCGCGGCCCGCCGCTGTCGCTGTGGAGCCACGAATTCTACGAGTCCGATCCATCACGCGGCTTTGTGCGCGGCTATTCCTGGCAGTTCGGCCGCGGCGTTGGGGCCATCATGGAAGCCCAGCAGAGCTTTGCTTCCGGCCGCCTGCCCTGGGGGGCCGAGCATCATGCGGTCTATCGCAAGCTGCACAATCACCGGATGAATATCGCTGCCATCTGCGAGGACCTGCCGGAGGAACATAACCGCGTCACCCTGGACCCGGTGCTGAAAGACGCAAACGGCATCCCAGCGCCCAAGATCGACTACACGCTTTCAGAAAACTCCAACCGCATGCTCGACCACGCCATCGCGCGCGCCACCGAGGCCCTGCGAGAAGCCGGCGCCTGGGATATCGGGGTGGAAAAGCCCATCCGGAACGGCGGCTGGCATTTGCTGGGCACCGCTCGCATGGGCAGCGACCCGACGCGGTCGGTGGTCAATGACTGGGGCCGCACCCATGACGTGAAGAATCTGTTCATCGTCGATGGCTCGATCTTCACCACCTCGGGCGGCGTCAACCCGACCTCCACCATTCAGGCCCTCGCGCTCTACATCGCCGACCAGATGAAGCAGCGACTGGCCACATTGTTCGATTGAGGATCTCCGCCATGTCCAAAGCCGCCGCACCCTTGCCCGCCTGGGGCGATCCCATCCTGTCCGACGCCGAAAAGCGCAGCCTGGCCGCGTTGTGCGCCCGGATGATCCCGGCGAGTGCCGAGTTCAATGTCCCCGGCGCCGATGACGCGCTGATCCAAGCCGATGTCGCCAAAAGCCTGGACCGTGACGCGGCTGCCGTGCACCGTGCGCTCGCGCATCTCGAGCGCCTCGCCGGCGGAAGTTTTGCTGATCTGGACATCGAAAAGCAGGAAGGCGTCTGCGCCACACTGCGCGCCGAGGGTGGCCCGGACCTCACTGCGCTCGGGCGCATCATCCTGCAATGCTACTACCGCGATGACCGGGTGATGATTTCGCTGGGCATGGAGCCGCGCCCACCCTTTCCCAAGGGGCATACCCTGCCGCAAGGCGACTGGGCGCTGCTCGACCCGGTGCGCAAGCGCGGCAAGATCTGGCGCGAGGTTTAGGGCGTCGATCACCCGCAACGATGGGGCGCGACAAAGCTGAGCAGTTACCCTTTTTGTTCGCAAAATGAATATCTTCCGGGGAGCCTGCCGTATGCCCACCCTAGGCCACGCCCTCCGCCAGGAATTCCACCTCGATCCCAATTTCATCACCGTCAACCACGGCTCCTATGGCGCCACCCCCAAGCGCGTGCTCGCCGCCCAGGATCGCTGGCGCCGTCAGATGGAAGCTCAGCCCAGCCGCTTCATGCGCGCCGAACTGCCGCAGGCGTTGCGCCATGCGGCGGGTCGGCTGGCGGAATTTCTCGGCGCCGACGCCCAGGACCTCGCTTTCGTGTCCAACGCGACGGAGGGGTGCAACGCGGTGCTGCGGTCGCTGGTGTTCAAACCGGGGGACGAAATTGTCGTGCTCGGCCATGTCTATGGCGCGGTGCGCAACACCATCCAGTATGTCTGCGACCGCTTCGGCACCAAACTGGTCGAAGCGAAAATGCCGTTCCCGCGCCTCGATGAAGGCGAACTTATTTCCTCGCTCACCGCCGCCTTCACCGCGCGAACCCGGCTCGCGGTGATCGACCACATCACCTCGTCATCCGCGATGGTACTGCCATTGCCGGCGATCATCGCCGCGTGCCACGCCGCCGGCGTGTCGATCCTGATTGATGGCGCCCACGGCCCCGGCCATGTCGATATCGATCTTACCGCGCTCAACGCCGATTACTATGTCGGCAACTGCCATAAATGGCTGATGGCGGCGAAGGGCTGCGCCTTCATCTGGGCGCGCCGCGACCGCCAGGACGGATTGCACCCAACGGTGATTTCGCACGGCTACGGCCAGGGTTTTGTTGCCGAGTTCGACTGGACCGGCACGTTCGATCCCAGCGCCTATCTGTCGGTCACCACGGCGCTTGATTTCCATGCTGAGCTCGGCGGGGCCGGGTTGCGCGCTCGTAACGCCGACCTCGCGGCCGAGGCTGCCGCCTTGCTCGCCGGCCGCCTCGGCACCGAAACCGCGTCGGGCAACGCCGCTGCCGGCGCGATGGCGTTGGTGCGGTTGCCGGCATCGGGTGATCGCGCGGCGGCACTGCGCGAGGCCCTGCTTGCGGCCGGCACCGATGCCCCGGTCTCGGCACTCGCCGGCCAATCCTGGCTGCGCCTGTCCGCCCACGCCTATAACGACATCGCCGACTATCTGGCCCTCGCCGATCGGGTGGAACTGGTCTTGCGCGGCTGAGCAACCGCTTTATCCTTCCGCCTTGGAGGATGCCATTCATGAAGCTCGTCATTGCCCCGGCCAACCCGGCGGCCCCCAATTTCGTCGGCGAGTTGTCCGGCATCGACCCCACCAAGCCGCTCGCGCCACAGCAGATTTCCGCGATCGAGGCCGGTATGGCGCGCTTTGCCGTGTTGATCTTGCGCAACCAGCCTTTGACCGACGATCAGCAGATTGCCTTCAGCCGCTATTTCGGCCCGCTGGAAGATGCCACCGGCGACCTGGTGCAAGGCGAGGCGCGCCGGCTGCCAATGGCGTTGAACGACATTTCCAACCTCGATCGCGATGGCCGCATCCGCGCCCGCGACGATCGCGCCCGCCTGTTCGGCCTCGGCAACCGGCTTTGGCATTCCGACAGTTCGTTCAAGCCAACCCCGGCGCGGTTTTCCCTGCTCTCGGCGCGCACCATTCCCGCCACCGGCGGCAACACCGAATTCGCCGACATGCGCGCTGCCTGGGACACGCTGGATCGTGCCACGCAGTCCGAAATCCGCGACCTGGTAACCCATCATAGCCAACTTTACAGCCGCGAAGTCCTCGGGTTTGCCTTCACCGATGCCGACCGCGAACGCTGGGCACCAGTGCGCCAGCGCCTGGTGCGTCGCCACGCCGAAACCGGCCGCCTGTCGCTGTATCTGTCCGCCCATATTGGCGAGATTGAGGGCCTGCCGACGCCTGAAGCCCGCGCCTTGCTGCGCGATCTGACCGAGCACGCGACGCAGCGCGAGCGCACCCACGCCCATGTCTGGCAACAGAACGATCTGGTAATCTGGGATAACCGCATCACCATGCATCGCGCCCGCCCGTTCCCGGGCGACGAAATGCGCGACATGCGCCGCACCACCGTCGCCGACGAAGCCCCGACCCTGCAACAAGCCGCATAAGGAGCCGCAAATGGACATCAATCTCCGCTGGACCCGTCGCCCCGAAGGCTCAACCTGGGGCGATTGGGGGCCGGATGACCAGCTTGGCCGGCTCAACCTGCTCACTCCGCAAAAGGTCCTGCAAGGCATTGCCGAGGTGAAGACCGGTCGCAATTTCTGCCTGTCGCTCCCGCTCGATTACCCCGGCGGCGCCGTGCTCAACCCGCGCCGCCACCCGCCGGAACTGATGCCGACCCAGCGCGACGGCCGCGCGAACATGGCAGTGCCGTTGCGCTGCTACGACCCGACGGCGCTGGATGTGGTCTGCGATGATCGGGTACTGATGACGCTGCAATATTCGACGCAGTGGGACACCCTCGCCCATGTCGGACAAATGTTCGATGTCGATGGCGACGGAAAGGCCGAAGACGTGTTCTATAACGGTTACCGCGCCGGCACCGATATCGCCGGACCGGTGGTCTATAACGGCCTCACCGAAACCAAGAACACCGTCGCCACCGGCGCCCATAAGCTCGGGGTGGAAAACATGGCGGTGACCTGCGTGCAGGGCCGCGGGGTGATGATCGACCTGGAAGCCCATTTCGGCCGCTCCGGCAAAGTCGTTGGCTACGAAGAACTGATGATGGTGCTCGACAAAGACAAGGTTGCCGTCGAACAGGGCGATCTGGTGTGTTTGCGCACCGGGTTCGCGCAAATGCTGCTCGACATGAAAAAGCAGCCCGACGTGCCCAAGCTATTCGCCAGCACCTGCGCGCTCGATGGCCGCGATCAGCGCCTGCTCAACTGGATCACCGAAAGTGGCGCAGTGGCGTTGCTCGCCGATAATTACGGTGTTGAAAGCACGCCGGCCAAGCCCTGCATGGATGATTTCTGCGCCCAGTTGCCGCTGCACGCGCATTGCCTGTTCAAGCTGGGCTGTTACCTGGGCGAAATGTGGTA
>JACMOQ010000051.1 GCA_014377905.1 Acetobacteraceae bacterium
GCTATTTCTGGCGGGACAGATTAATGGCACCACCGGATATGAAGAAGCTGCGGCGCAAGGCATTCTTGCCGGGATCAATGCGGCGCGGCTCACCAGCGGTTTACCCGCGGTTCAGTTTGATCGAGCCGAGGCTTATATTGGCGTTATGGTTGATGATTTGACCCGCGATGGCGTAACCGAGCCATATCGAATGTTTACCTCGCGGTCGGAATATCGCTTGACCCTGCGCGCAGACAATGCCGACTTGCGGATCACTGGCGCCGGTATGGCGTGGGGTTGTGTCGGTGCGGAACGTGGCAAACTGTTCACGGACCATCAAGAAGCGCTTTATGATGCGCTTGCCCGCGCCCGGACGGAGAGCATGACCCCGAACGCACTTCGCGCGCATGGCGCTGAAATTCGTGCTGATGGCCGCAGTCGCACCGTATTGGAACTACTCGCCCACCCGCAAGTATCAGATGATGCCATTATTTCTGCGTTTCCCTGGCTCCGCGACCTACCACCAAGGGTCTGGTCGCACGTGCGAACCGAGGCTCTCTATGCCGGGTATCTGCCACGACAGGATGCCGACATCAAATCGTACCGGCGCGAAGAAGCTGTGGGACTGGGCGACGTAGATTTTGCCTTGATCGGCGGGTTATCCACCGAACTCCGTGACAAACTGGATGCCACCCGCCCTGCGTCTCTAGGTGCCGCCGCGCGCATTCAAGGGATGACCCCAGCCGCCCTTGGAGCATTGGTCGCTCATGTCCGACGACGCCCCACATCTTATGTTTCACGTGAAACATAGCTCCCAGGCGCTCATTAATGTTTCACGTGAAACATTAGCGGCGCTAGAACTTTATGTCGTGCTGCTGTTACGCTGGAACCGCACAATTAATTTGATTTCCCGTGGCGACGAGGCACTCGTTTGGGACCGCCACATTGCCGACAGCCTAGCTCTGGCATCCTTCCTGCCGGCCGAGTTTTCCCACGCAATTGATATAGGGTCCGGCGGCGGCCTCCCCGGTGTGGTCCTGGCGATTGTCACTGGTCGCCCGTTTCACCTTATTGAATCCGATCAGCGAAAAGCCGCTTTCTTGCGTGAAGCAGCGCGCGAGCTCGATTTGCCGATTACGGTGCATGCCACAAGGGTTGAGGCCGCACACCCCACGCCGGCACCGGTGATTACAGCGCGCGCTGTCGCACCGTTGGCCATATTGCTGGCATGGGCGACGCCGCATTTAGCGCCGGGCGGATTTTGTTTGTTTCCGAAAGGGCGAACGGCGAATGATGAATTGACGGCAGCCCGTCTGGAATGGCAAATGGACGTGGTGGCGACGCCCAGCCCAACCGATCCTTCCGCCCGCATCCTTCGTATCAGCGAGATCGCCCGTGTCGGCTTCCAGCCCTAACGTTTCTCGCCCCCGCATTCTCGCCATCGCCAATCAGAAGGGCGGTGTCGGCAAAACTACAACCGCGGTAAACCTTGCGACAGCACTCGCAACGGCCGGTGAACGAGTATTGCTCATCGACCTCGACCCACAGGGCAACGCATCGACAGGCTTGGGGATTGACCGCGAAGACCGTGCGACTGGCACCTATGCCATGCTCCTGGAAGGTATTCCCCTCGCGACCATTCGCCGCGCGACCAGCATCGCCAATCTATCGATCCTGGCAGCCGATCAGGACCTTGCGGGTGCTGAAATTGAGCTTTCTGGGGTTGAGCGGCGTGAGTTTCGGCTTGCAGACGCCCTTGCGGAAAGCCACGACAGTTTCGTTCTGATTGATTGCCCTCCAAGCCTGGGTTTGCTGACCCTTAACGCGTTGGTGGCGGCGGATGCTGTACTTGTGCCACTGCAATGCGAATTCTTTGCGCTGGAAGGGATCAGCCAGATTGTCCGCACGATCGAACGTGTGCGGACTGCGCTAAACCCGAGATTGCGCCTGCAAGGAATTGTGCTGACCATGTTTGATCGTCGTAATAATCTTTCAGACCTGGTCGCGGCAGATGCGCGCAGCTTTTTCGGTGCACAGATTTATGAGACGGTAATCCCGCGCAATATTCGGATCGCTGAATCACCCAGCCACGGGAAACCCGTCGTAACGTACGATGATCGTTCTCCCGGCGCACAAGCCTATATGAGGCTGGCGCAAGAGTTTCTCATCCGCGAACGTGATATCAGGACAACAGCATGAGCGCGAAAGAAGTCTCCCCCCGGCTTGGCCGCGGCCTTGCCGCACTGCTGGGCGAAACTGCATCCAGTTTGTCGCCGGGCATGGCAGGTGGGATCACCACAATTCCTGTCGAGCATCTGGAACCCGGCCCATTCCAACCGCGCGCCAGCATAGACCCGGACAATTTGCAGGATCTGGCCAATTCCATCCGTACGCGTGGTGTGCTGCAACCTTTGCTTGCTCGGCCGCATCCGAATACCCCCAATCGGTTCCAGATTATAGCCGGGGAGCGGCGGTGGCGTGCTGCCCAAATTGCCGGCTTGCATGGCGTGCCGGTGCTCATACGCCCGCTTAGCAACGCTGAAGCCATGGCAGCCGCCTTGGTTGAAAACTTGCAGCGGGCCGATCTCGATGCCATGGAGGAAGCGGAGGGCTACCAGCGCCTGCTCGATGAATTCGGCATGACCCAAGAAGTGCTGGCCGAGGCAGTTGGAAAATCCCGTAGTCACATCACCAATACGCTGAGGCTGCGAAGCTTGCCGGTAACGGTGCAGACTGAGCTGCGCAAAGGCACGATCACCGCCGGTCACGCCCGCGCCTTGCTGACCCATCCCAACCCGGAAGCAGCCCTTGCCCAGGTCATCGTCGGCAGCCTCAATGTGCGTCAGACTGAGGCGCTGAACCAACGCCCCAGCAAAGCCCAGCCATCGAACCGCGCGAGGGATCCGGAAACAGAAGCGCTTGAACACAGCCTGTCTGAAACGCTGGGCCTGAAGGTGGATATTGCATTTGATGGCAAAGGCGGTTCGATCCGGATCACGTATCGATCGCTGGATCAGCTCGATGGGGTGATTGCGCTGCTACAACGCTGATCCAGTAGCCGCCATTAAGCGGCCTTCTTGAAATACCCCTGCGCCACCAACGTCTCGGCAATCTGCACCGCGTTAAGTGCCGCACCCTTGCGCAAATTATCCGCCACGCACCAGAACCCCAACCCATGCGGCACAGTCGGATCCTTGCGGATACGGCTGACATAGGTTGCGTCTTCGCCCGCACATTCCAGTGGCGTAACAAAGCCGCCGTCTTCCCGTGTATCCTGCACGATAATCCCCGGCGCATGGCGCAGCACGTCACGCGCCTCACTCGCCGTTACCGGGCGTTCAAATTCCACAGTGATTGATTCTGCGTGGCCGATGAACACAGGCACCCGGACGCAGGTCGCGAAGACAGCGATATCGGGATCGAGGATTTTCTTGGTTTCGACCACCATTTTCCATTCTTCCTTGGTGGCGCCGTCATCCATGAATTTGTCAATCTGCGGGATCACGTTGAAGGCGATCTGCTTGGTAAATTCCTGCGGCACCACCTGGTCATGCACCAAGCTGCGGCGTGATTGCAGCAGCAACTCCTCCATGCCTTCCTTGCCGGCGCCGGACACTGATTGATAGGTCGAAACCACCACGCGCTTGATTTTGTAGCGGTCATGCAATGGCTTTAGCGCCAGCACCATCTGGATCGTCGAACAATTCGGATTGGCGATAATGCCACGTCGGATCTTGCCCAGCGCCTGCGGGTTCACTTCCGGCACCACCAGCGGCACATCGTGCTCCATCCGAAAATGGCTGGTATTGTCGATCACCACGCACCCGGCCGCGGCCGCACGCGGGGCGTAAATCGCTGAAACCGACGCACCTGGACTGAACAGACCAATATCCCAGCCGGCAAAATCGAATTTCTCAAGATTTTGCACCTTCAGCACACGTTTGTCGCCGAACGAAATCTCCTGCCCGGTCGAACGCGGCGACGCCAACGCAACGACGTCCTTGATTGGGAAATCGCGTTCGACCAAGGTTTTTAGAATTTCGCGGCCCACTGCCCCGGTGGCGCCGACAACCGCTACTTTGAAAGCCATGGCAAACCGTTCCTTATCGTAAAGTTGGCGGAGGGTTAATCAGTGGCGCGGCACGGTGCAAGGGGAGTCTTAATGTGGCTGGACTGCGCCAAGGCTTGTCTCGTGAAAGCCGCGATTGCCGGCTATGGTTGGGGCATGTGAAATGGGAGATGAACATGCGATATCTTGTGGTGCTGCTGACCGCGCTATTGGCATTCCCCAGCCAGGCGGAAACTATCTTGCGCCTGACGGAAACCGGCAGCGTCAGCGTCCGGCCGGACCTTTTGGTGGCGAGCCTGCGCTCGGAATTTGACGGCGCGACGGCCGTTGATGTCCAGGCCCGGGTCAACGCTGCCATAACCATCGCCACCGGCCTCGCGAAGAATACCCCTGGGGTCACTGTCGCAACCAGCGCCTATAATGTCTGGCAGGTCATGCCGTCCGCGCAGGCATCACGGCGCTGGCACGGTTCGCAAGTCATTGACCTTACCGGCAGCGATGGCGCTGTGGTTCTGACGCTGGTTGGCGCGCTGCAGGCACAGGGTTTAGCGCTGCAGCAACTAGGTTGGCGGATGGCGCCGGCGACCGCGCGTGCGGCGCAGGCCGAAGCGACGCGATTGGCTGTTACCAACCTGCGCGCCCGGTCGGAGGATGCCGCGGCTTCGCTTGGGCTAATCTTCGTATCGTTTCGGGCAGTCAACCTCGATCCCGGGTCAAGTCCGATGCCGCGCGCCATGGTGGCGATGGCGATGACCGCGCCACCGCCGGGCACCGTCCTACCGCCGCCAATTGCCGAGGCGGTAGAGGTGAAGGTCGAAGCGCGGGTCGAGGCGGAGGTAATTTTGGATATAAAGCGTTAAAGCCACAGCCGATTATCCATGCGGCGGAGTGGCAGAGATAGGCAAATCGATCGGTGTTTTAGCCGTAAACTGCCCACGCGATGCAGACGAAGATCACGGTCCACACCACCGTGTCGATCAGGGTCCGCATGATCATGCGATCCTCGCCCAACCCGAATTGGCTTTCTCCGGTTTTTGCCTCGAGTTGCGAGGCAACCAGATTTCCTGGGAAGCGCAGGATACCCAAAACTGCCTTGCCAAACCCGCTCCGCGGGCCGGGCGCATCGGGCGTGGACAGATTGGGAGTACGGTCGGTGGTTGGGATATCCTGGGACATAAGGAACCCTCGTTGTGGGCTGAAGCCAGCCTTAAAGGCGTTTAGTGCAGCCATCCGTCGGTAGGAGCCGCCGCACCCCACCGACGTGAGCTCGTGCTTTTTGACCGAATGCAGATCCGGGCAAACAGGTTTCGATTACTTGTTGGCGTATTTATATTGCGGCGCCGCTTTCAGTTGCGCGGCAGTGGTGTCCATCGTGGCGCGCCATTTTTTGGCGCTGGCATCATAGCTCAGGTTCACCGCAGACGGGCGAATGGCAACGTAATGTTCACCCATCCCAAGAAATCCGCCAACCGCAACAATGTAGGCGTTGATCACCCCAGCATTGAAGGAAATATCTTTGATTTCTCCAATGTTCTGCTTTGCACTATTGTATATTTCCAGGCCGATCAACTTGGAGCTCAGCTCGTCGTTTGAGGACGCCAATACGAAAACCGCGCCTTGCGCGGCGGGGGAGGTTTGAATTTTGGTATCGCCGGTCGCCATCGTTGGTGATTGATTTGGGGATGCCGGTGGGACTGCCGTAAGCGGCGCAGTCGGAGTTGCCGACATCGGGCTTGCCGGCACGATGGGCGTGGGTGTGGAAGGTGCAGTCGTCATTGGGGTTGACGGCGCGGCTGTGCCCGGCGCGGTGTAGGTCTGGGCTAGCGCTGCGGACGCGGTCAACAGGAGCGCGGCGATAGACAGGGTTGTGCGGGACATAAAGGTTCTCCGTAAACGATGGCGCGGGTCAAACATGGGCCCGCGTACCATTAATTTAGGGAAGGCCCTGTCCGCAAACAGGGTCGGAATCTACCCAACCCCACAGCATTACTTTGCCAGCTTGCTTTCCACCACCGACGCCCACAATGCCACCCCGTACGGGATTGCGGCATCATTGAAGTTATACTGGTGGTTGTGCACCGGTGCGCTATCGCCACCATTGCCGAGATTAATGAACGCGCCGGGGATCTTTTCCATCATGAAGGCGAAATCCTCCGACGCCATCACCGGCGGGCGGGTTCGGTTGACCTCAGCATCGCCAACGATCGATGCGGCGGCGTCGGCAACCACAGTCAACTGCGCAGCGTCATTGACCAACGGCGCGAAGATCAACCGAAAATCGACCTTCGCTTCCGCCCCGTAGCCTGCGGCGATGCTGGTGGCGAGGCGGCGCATATTCGTCTCGATCAACGCCATCGTCTCCCGCTTCATCGTTCGCACCGTGCCGCCCAGCAGCCCGCTTTCAGGGATCACGTTATAAGCATCGCCGACCAGCATCCGCGTGACCGACAGGACCGCGGTGTCGGACGGGGAGATATTGCGCGCAACGATTGATTGCAGCGCGCTCGACAAAGTGCCGGCCACCAGCACCGGATCGATACTTTCCTCGGGCCGGGCGCCATGCGCGCCACGCCCGGTGATGGTGATGTCAAAAAACGCGCCGGCCGCCATCGCTATGCCCGGCGCGATCCCAAACTTCCCGACCGGCATGCCGGGGGCGTTATGCATGCCGAAAATCGCCTCGCAGGGGAAACGTTCGAATAATCTGTCTTCGAGCATGGCGAGCGCGCCGCCCATGCCTTCCTCGCCAGGCTGGAAAATGAAATTGACCGTACCGGTGAAGTTGCGGGTTTCTGCCAGATAACGTGCAGCGCCCAGCAGCATTGTCGTGTGCCCGTCATGTCCGCAGGCGTGCATCACGCCAGGATTGCGCGACGAATATTCGAGGTTGGTCTGCTCATGGATCGGCAGCGCGTCCATGTCCGCCCGCAGCCCGATCGCTGGCCCCGCGCCATTGCGCAACACCCCGACAACGCCGGTTTTGCCGACGCCACGATGCACTTCGACACCCCAGGCTTCCAGTTGTTTAGCCACCAGATCGGCGGTGCGATGTTCTTCCATCCCGAGTTCCGGGTGGGCGTGGATATCGCGCCGGATCGCGGTCAGTTCGGCAACGTATGGGGTGATGTGGTCGATGATGGGATTGGTCATTTGTGGACTTTCGAAAAACGATAAGGGCTAACCCTCAGGCCAAAATGCGCGATCAATGATCTGGGCGTACACCCAAGGGCACTCTTCGGGGAATAGTGCGACGTCAAGCCCCGTCTCGCGGGCTGCCACCAGAACAGCGCTGCCGTATGCAGATGCCAGCGCTGTATCCATCAGTGATTGCAGGCTTGGGTTGTCAGCCAGGTGATCGACGACTTCTCGGCGCTGCTCCTCTACGGTCAGCCGCCACGATGTGGATCGGCCGGTCGGTTGGAACTGCCATTTCAGCAGGTGCATCATCAGAACTTTGAGCCGACTGACGAGTTCGCGCTTCTCGCTTTTTCCCATGCTCTCGATTTCCTCGGCGATATGCGCGATATCCGCCTCGGACAGGCGACCGGCGCGGAGCAACGCCGCCTGCTGGTTGGCCCAGGCGTAAAAATCCTGCTCATAGACTGTGTCCATCACACCCTCCTGACGGGAACGGGTCATAGATGCGCCGTCCGTGGACTGCCGATCAAGCAAACTCAGCGCCGCACCAGCGCCAGCGACCCGCGGCTCAGCGGCTCGGCACCGTGGTCGCCCACCAGGGACGTTCGCCCCAAGGTCATTGCCAGCCCGCGTTCGGCGTCAAACGTGATGATGTGGATGAAGAACACCATCCCCGGCTTCGCCAAGATCGGCTGGCCAGCATAAAGCATCGGCGTGTCCATCCAGTTCGGCGCAAACGTGGTGCCGAGCGAATAGCCGCAGGCGTTCATCCGTTGCGCCCGCAGGCCGGCGGCATCGAGCGTCGCGGCATGGGCATCAAACACCGCCCCCAACGGTTCACCGGGGCGCAACGCCGCTTCGGCCGCGTGCAGCGCGTCCTCGCAGGCAGCATGCATCGATATTAGCGCTGGATCGGCACGCCCGATCAGGAATGTCCGCATCAGGCAGGCATGATAGTGCCGATAAGCACCGGCGAATTCCAGAGTCAGTTGATCGTCGGCGTCAATATGCCGCCGGCCCGAGAAATAGCGGCACATCAATGCGCCTGGCCCCGACCCGATGATGTATTCATTGGCCGGATCGTCACCGCCGCCACGAAACACTGCCGCCTGCATCTCGGCTAGGATATCGCCCTCGAACGCGCCCGGCTTGGTGCCCGCCTCGGCCGCATCCAGCGCCGCATCGGCCAATTCGGCGGCGCGGCGAACATAGGCGATTTCGGTCGGCGATTTGATCAGCCGCAATCCCGAAATAAGCCCCGACGCATCTTCAAGATCGGCAAAGCCGGTCATCGCGGCGGTGAGCTTGTGGCCGTTCGCCGCCGTCAGCCCGTAGGCGTCCCATTCAACCCCGATCTTGCTCCAGGCCTGCCCCATGCCCCGCAGCATTTCCCGCAGCTCAACCGCCGGCATCGCGTTCGGTCCATCGACCCAAACCCGGATATCCTCAACCACCGAGGTAAAGCGCGCCTGCAACAAATCCGGCGCCCGATTCAGCAGCGCCAATCGGCCATCATCGGTCAGCACCAGGCACTGGAAATAGACGTAGCCAAACGTGTCGTAGCCGGTCAGCCAATACATGCTTTCCTGACGGAACATCAGCAGCGCGGAAATACCCTGCGTTTGCATCGCAGCGATGGTTGCAGCCTTGCGTGCGGCGAATTCGTCGCGGGTGAAATGAATATGTGATCCGGGGACTAAAGCGGTCATGTCGGCAAATCCAGGTTGGCGTTGATCAGCTTGCTTGGCAGGGGATGGCCAACAATATCCTGCGCCATTCGGGCGCATTCCACCATCGCATGCAGATCAATACTGGTTTCGATTCCCAGTTGCCGGCACAGAAATACCACTTCCTCGGTGCAGACATTGCCGGCAGCCCCTTGGATGCCGGCGAACGGGCAGCCGCCCAGGCCGCCGACGGCTGTATCAAAATCGCTTACGCCTTCCAACAGCGCCGCATAGACATTGGCAATCGCCAGCGCCCGCGTGTCGTGCAAATGCAACGCCACCCGCATATCCGGCCAGCGTGTCCGCACTTCACCCACCGCACGGCGGATCATCTCCGGATCGGCCCAGCCCATCGTATCAGCCAGCGACACCGATTTCAGCCCACCACCGGCAATCGACTGCAATTCAGCGATATAATCCAGCACACGCGAAAGCGGGATTTCGCCTTCAAAATTGCACCCGAACGCGGCCATGATATTGCCATGCGTGATCGCGATATTTGCCGCCCGATACAATGCGGCGATCTTGCCCTGCATCACCACATCTTCGGCATGGGTCCGCCGCTGATTGCGCATCGAAAACGCGTCCGACGCGGTGAAACTGAGCTTGCCCGAAATCTCAATCACGCCGGCCTGCATCGCCCGTTTCAGCCCTGCATCATTGAGGTATATGCCGGAATAAACGATCCCCGCGCGCGGGGTGATCGCCGCGCACACCGCTTCGGCGTCCGCCATTTGCGGTACCTGCCTGGGCGACACGAAGCTCACCATCTGGATCGCACCAACGCCGGTTGCCGCCAGCGCATCGATCAGTTGCACCTTGGATGCGGTGGTGATCCGCGTTGGGTCGCCAATACCTTCAAACTGGCAGCCTTCGCGGGGGCCAACCTCGACCAGGTTCACGCGCTTGGGTAATGACATCGAAATTCTCCGTCAGAGATGCGACTGTTGCACCGCGAGCTTCTTGAACACGTCCACCGCCGCCTCTAACTGGGCGATCTCCACCGTCTCCGCGGGCCGATGCGCCACCGCGACATCCCCTGGCCCCAGGATCACGCACGGCGCGATCGGCTGTAATTCGGCGGCATCGGTACCGTAGGGCGCGGTCATCGCCGCCCGCCCGAGCATATCCACACACATCAGCAGCCACGGATGATCGAGCGGCAATTCCGGCGGCGGGCCTTCGGCTGCAATCACCAGACCAAGACCATGACGGGTCGCGGCGTCTCGGACGGCGGTCACGATCGGTGTCGGGTCGATGCGCGCCGAGTAGCGGAACTTGATGCGCACTTCAGCTTTGGGCACCGTCATGTTCACCGGGGCACCGAAATTATCGATCACGATGTTGAAGTCACTGAACGGCGGATTGTAGCCGGCGTCATGCAATGTCGGATCATCGCGCAGTCTTTCGTAGATGGCGCGCATGTCGAGCACGAACGGCGCCAGCGCCCAGTTGGCGTTGCGGCCCAACCCGGTACTGGAATGGGCCTGAATGCCGGTTGCGGTCACGACAAAGCCGATCGCGCTGCGATGGCCGCGCACTGGGATCAGGCTGGTTGGCTCGGCGACCAGGATCGCGGTCGGTTTGACCTGCCGCACCAGGGCCGAACCACTGGCGATCAGCCTGGCGCCTTGTTTGCTGGTTTCTTCGTCGGTGGTGAGCAACAACGTGATCGGCACCCCATCCGGCAGCGCCCGCGCCGCCACGATGCAGGCCGCGACCGGGCCTTTCATGTCCGTGCTGCCAAGGCCATGCAGATGCCCATCAGCAATCTGGCCGGACCACGGGTCAGTATCCCAGCCGGTTGCCGGTACGGTATCCATGTGCCCCGATAGCGCCAGCCCGCCGGGGCCGCCGCGATGCGCCACCAGCGCGCGCTTGGCGACGCCGGCCGGATCGACATAGTCCAGCCGTTCGATCTCAAAACCGCCAAGCTCGGCCTCGATCCGTTCGGCAACGGCGAGGTTGGAGACAAAGCTGCGGCTGTCGATGCGCACCAGATCGGCGGCGAGGGTGATTAGATCAGACATAAGGACCTCCGAGGCGCATGGTTGACCGAACCGGCCCATCGCGCCAGCCTCCGGCCATGAACACTGTCTATCTCGACCCGCGATCAGGGCAAACCTTTCCGCTTGATCAGCCGCGCTGGTGTGGCGATGGGCGCGCGCCGCTGTTGCTCAGCGATCTGCCGGGGATCGGGCGGGCGGATATCGATACCGGCACGCGCAGCCTGTGGCGCTATCGGGCGGCGTTCCCAATGCACTGTGCGACGCCGATTTCCATGGGGGAAGGCTGCACGCCGCTGGTGGAACGCCAGATCGCCGGGGCCGCGGCGCTGCTCAAATGCGAATGGTTCATGCCGACCGGCAGTTTCAAGGACCGCGGCGCCAGCCTGATGCTGTCGCTGCTGCGCCAACAAGGCATCGGCGCGGTGCTGGAGGACAGTTCCGGCAATGGTGGCGCCGCGATTGCAGCCTATGCGGCGGCCGGCGGCATGGCGGCCACGATCATGGCGCCATCCAGCACCAGCCCAGCCAAAACCGTGGCCATGCGCGCCGCCGGGGCCGCCGTAGAGCTTATTCCAGGCAGCCGCCAGGCGACATCGGATGCCGCCGAGGCGCGGGCGGAGTCCTTGTTTTATGCCAGCCATAACTGGCATCCGTTTTTTCTGCACGGCACCAAAACCCTCGCTTATGAAATATGGGAGGATCTTGGCTTCCACGCGCCCGACAATGTCATCGTGCCATGCGGCGCAGGGTCCAACGTATTGGGCTGCGCGATCGGGTTCGGGGAATTGCTGCGCGCTGGCCAGATCAGCCGGATGCCGCGCATCTTTGCGGTGCAGCCAGAAAATTGCGGGCCGATTGCCGCCGAATTCCTTGGGGTGGCGCCGGTATTGGCACAGCCGACCATCGCCGAAGGCACCGCCATCGCCCAACCCATCCGCCTGCCGGAAATCGTCGCCGCGTTGCGCGCCAGCTTTGGCGGCGCCGTGCGCCTCACCGAGGCAGAAATCATTGACGCGACCATGATGCTGGCCGGCATGGGCCATTATGTCGAGCCACCCGCCGCCCAACCGGCCGCCGCTTTCGCCAAATTACTCGCCGCCGGTACCATCGCGCCGGGAGACACAACAGTGCTGGTGCTGACCGGCAGCGGCTTGAAGGCGACGCCCCGCATCGCCGAATTGATGGGAATTGCGCTGTGATCCTGGATGATCTGCCGACACCTTGCCTGGTGCTCGATCGTAGCATTTTGCAAGCCAATCTCGATACAATGTCACGCGCGGTAGGCCGCCACGGCGTGGCACTGCGCCCGCACATGAAGACCGCGAAATCAATCGACGTTGCCCGGCTTGCGATGGCAAGCAAGGACGCAGCCGTGGGCGGGATCACGGTTTCAACTATCGCGGAGGCTGAGTATTTCGCCGCCCATGGCATTGCCGACATTCTCTATGCGGTGGGGATTACCCCGCAGAAGCTCGATCAGATTGCCAAGCTCAATGCCGCAGGCGCTGCGATCATGGTGGTGACAGATGATCTTGATGTCGCCAGCGCCATCGCAGGCCATGCAACGAAGGTGCAAACCCTGATTGAGATTGATTGCGGCGAAGCGCGCGGCGGCATCGGCCCGGATGATCCGGGCGTGCGCGCGATCGCCGAGCGGCTCGGGTCCCGCTTTGCCGGGGTGATGACCCATGCCGGACATTCCTATGCTGGGCGGAACGTGGCTGACATGCGGGCGCTGGCGGAACTCGAACGCCAGGCCGCGTTGCGGTCCGCTGCACATTTACGCGCCGCCGGGTTCGCGGTCCAAATCATTTCCGTGGGCAGCACGCCGACCGCGCTGCATGCGGCAACCCTCGACGGGGTCAGCGAAACCCGCCCGGGCGTTTATATGTTCGGCGACCTGTTTCAGGCCCAAATCGGCACAAACGCGCTTGATGCGATTGCGGTGACGGTGCTGGCAAGCGTGATCGGCCAACGCAAGGCGGAGCGCCGGGTGCTGATCGATGCTGGCGCGCTGGCGCTGTCCAAGGATCGCAGCACCCAGGCCGCGCCGATCGATTATGGCTTTGGGTTGGTGCTCGATATCAACGCCAACCCGACGCTCGGCCA
>JACMOQ010000417.1 GCA_014377905.1 Acetobacteraceae bacterium
GCGCGCGCCAGATCGCGGTCGCAAATCACTGCGACATCGAACAGATCGGGATTGGCGTTGAACCCGATTACATGCTGCGTGCCGATGCCGGCCCCGATGATGGCAACCCGATAGCGTTTCATATCCGCCCCACCGCGACTTCCCCATCCTGGGTTCGAAACAGATGCGCCTGGGCATCGACAATGGCGATTTTGGCCGCGGTGCCGCGGCGCAACCCGGTCTGTCCCGGCCGCCGCACCGTGATCCGTTCGCCATTGCCGAGGGTCATGTAGACGTAACTCTCCCCGCCCATATGTTCGACCAGATCGACCGTGCCGGGCAGCCCACCGGCGTCACAAAAATCGAAATGTTCCGGACGCACGCCGAGCGTGACTGCGTCCCCCGCAGCGGCGGCAAAACCCGGCAGGGCGATGGCGCCCAATCCGGTGACGGCAATCTGGCCATCCAAGGCGATTTCGGCCGGCAGAAAATTCATCCGCGGCGAGCCGATGAAGCCGGCGACAAACCGGTTCGCTGGCGTATTGTAAAGCACAAGCGGCGGTCCGGCCTGTTCCACCCGGCCGGCGCGCAGCACCACAATGCGGTCGGCCATGGTCATCGCTTCGGTCTGGTCGTGGGTGACATAGATCATCGTGGCTTTCAGGCGCTTGTGCAGCGTCGACAGCTCCACCCGCATCTGCACCCGCAATTCGGCGTCGAGGTTGGACAGCGGTTCGTCGAACAGGAATATCCCGGGTTCGCGGGTCACTGTCCGCCCAATTGCGACGCGTTGGCGCTGGCCGCCGGAGAGTTGCCCGGGCTTGCGCGCCAACAAATGTTCGATCTGCAACATCCGTGCGGCGTCAGCGATGCGGCGGTCGATTTCGGCCCGCGCCATGCGCTGGTTTTCCAACCCGAAGGCAAGGTTTTGCCGCACTGTCATATGGGGATAGAGCGCGTAGGACTGGAACACCATCGCCAGGCCGCGCTCGGCGGCGCTGCGGTCATTGACCCTGATGCCATCGATCAGCACATCGCCGCCGCTGGGCCGGTCGAGCCCGGCGATGATGCGCAACAAGGTGGATTTGCCGCAGCCGGACGGGCCGACGAAGACCACGAATTCGCCCTCCGACACATCGAGGTCGATGCCATGGATGACCCGCAGCGCGCCGTAGTCGCGTACGATGCCTCGCAGGCTAAGGTTCGACATGGCGGTTTCCCTCTCAAAGCAAGCTTATAGGAAGGTCTTCCTTGTTTGAAAACAACGAAGGTAACTGCCCTTATCTGGCTTCCGAAAACAATAGTTCCAAATCCGGCATCTGCGGCGTCCCGATTGCCACCAACCCGTTGGCCAAGCCGTTTGGCGCTGGGCTAAACGCCCAACGTTCGGCGGCGTATTGCAACAATACCCGATCCGTGCCCAGCAGGCACACGCCTTTAAGCCGCAGCACCGAGGCAGGCAGCATCCCCAGCACCCAGCGCAACCGGTCGCGATCGAACGGTTGGTCGGCGGCGATGCGTTGGGTTGGGAAGGCGTGGGTAATTTCGTCGGCCTGAAAGCGGCTGGCGGGCGGACGGGCGGGCGGGGTGAAGCCCAACGCAGTTTCGGGGAGCGATGCGTGCGCGGTTTCTATGACCCGCGCCTGGGGCCGCAATTGGGCGATGCGGGCATGGACCATGGCCAGTTGGGCCGCGTCCGCCAGATCGATTTTGGTGATCACCACGATTTCGGCGAACGCCAATTGCCGCGCCACCGTGTCGCCGGTCCAGTGATCATCCAACTGCGCCGGCAACGCGGTGGCATCGACCAGCACCACCAGCGGTTCGAGCGTGAAGCCAGGCTCAATCAGTGCCATTTGCGCGATCCGCCATGGGTCGCCCACCCCGCTGGCTTCCACGATCACGTGCTCGGGCGGTGGGATGCGGGCGGCCATTGCGGCCAAGCCATCGCCGAGATCATCACCCATATTGCAGCACACGCAGCCATTGGTCAGCGCCATGGTCTGACCGTCAGACGCCGCGATCAGCGCCGCATCGACGTTGATGGCGCCGAAATCATTGACCAGCACCCCCCACCGCTTGCCACCCGTCGCCAGCAGGTGGTTGACCAGCGTGGTTTTTCCGGCGCCGAGGAAGCCGCCAATGACTGTCAGCGGGATCATGACGTGGCGAACACCTGTCCGCCCATGACGGTTGCCACTACCGGAATATCCTTGATTGCGGTGGGATCAACCGTTAGCGGATCATCATCCAGCACGGCGAAATCGGCATATTTACCGACTTCGATGCTGCCAATCAGGTGGTCCATTTTTAAAGTATAGGCCGCGCCCAAGGTGACCGCGTGCAGCGCCTGGGCTTGGGTGATGCGTTCGGCTTCCCCCAGCACCACCCCGGTTGCTGACAGGCGGTTGACCGCGCACCACATGGTAAAGCGCGGATCGAGGGGAGTGACCGGGGTATCGGAATGGATCGCTAACGGAACGCCCCTGCTGAGGGCTGTGTTGCATGCATCGAGGCGGCGCACCCGCGACGGGCCCATGGTGTGCCTGGCGTGCTGATCACCCCAGTAATAAAGATGATTGGCGAACAAATTCACGCACATGCCGAACGCCTTCATGCGGCGGAAAATCCCGCCATCGGCCATCTGGCAATGTTGCAAGGTGTGGCGGTGATCGGCGCGGGGATGGGCCTCGATCGCGCGGCCGATCATTTCGGTGGCGAGTTCGCTGGCCTCGTCGCCATTGGTGTGGATGTGCAAATGATGGCCGGCGGCGTGATAGGCTTTCACGGTCGCTTCAAGTTCCGCTGGCGAAATGTACCACAGCCCGTTCGGCGCGCCATTATGATAGCCTGGCCAGCGCAGCCGGGCGGTAAAGCCCTGGATTGAGCCATCGACCACCAGCTTGACCAGACCGAATTGCAGCGTTGGCGTGGACAGCTTGCGCAGTTCGGCAATGCGCGCCAATCCGTCTTCAATACTGTATTCCCGCGCCCGCATCGCCGGCACCAGGCGGATGGGAAAATCGGGTTCGGCGGTGGCGGTGCGCATGGCGGTGACATTGGCCGGCGTCATGGCGTTGGCGAGGTCGGTGGATGTTGTGACGCCCACCCTGCGGGCGATGCGGCCATAGTCGCGCAGGCCTTCGACATCGAGTTCGCGCAGCAACCCGCCATCGCCGGTTGCCCGATTGGCGCGCCCCATTACTGCCGGGCCTTGCAGTTCGCCGGTCAACTGGCCGTTTTGGCCGCGCACCAATCCATCGACATTGCTGTCGGCGGAAAACCCGGCGGCGATCAGCACCTTGGTGTTTACATTCAGGATGTGCCCGGACACATGCGCCACCACCACCATGCGGTCTGGTGCGATGATGTCGAGGTCGGCGACCGTCAGCCGCGGGCCGTCGAAATAAATCGGGTCGAACCCCCACGACACCAGCGGCTTGCCCGGCGGCATCGTCGCTTCAATTGCTTTGAGATGGCCGACTACCTCGGCGACGCTGCGAAATCCACCTTGGCGGGTGCCATCCGGTGCCGTGCGGGCGAAGTAGCCGACATAGGGCGAGCGCCACATCAGGCCGTCAGTGGCATGGCCATGGCCTTCGATGAAGCCCGGCACGATGACTTTGTCGGCAAAACGGGCATCGAGGGTGCCGCCGAACTGGCCTACGACTTCCGGCCCGCCATGGCCGATGATGCGGCCGTCGCGCACCGCGACATGTGTGGAAATCGGCTGCGACGGATCGAGCGTCACCACCCGGCGGGCGGAAAACACGGTTACCTTGGGGTTCTTGGTCATCAATTAACTCCGCCACTCTGCTGGCTGCAGTGAAGCAGAAGGGTGTGCCGAAATGAAGGACCCCGACAGGGTCACGCGAATTTTGGACCTGTTCTGATGATGCCACGCAATCGCTTGATTGGCGCCCCAATTCGGCCATCACCTGGGATGAGTATTGCGATGTCCAATTTCGGACCAGTCACCCAAGGGTGTCGTCATGAAACTCAAGCCCGTGCTTGCCGCCGCACTTGGTATTTTGACCTTGAACAGCAGTTTTGCACTTGCCGAATATCGCGGTGACCAACGCCACCGGCAGGACCAGGGCAATCAGGGTCCGCGTTATGCGGCCCCGGCCCAACCGAGACAGCAGTATCAGGGTCAGCGCTATCAGGGCCAGGGCAATCAAGGCCAGGGCTATCAGGGCCAGGGATACCACGGCCAAAGCTATGGGGGCCCGCACTATCAGACCCAGCATTATCAGGCCCAGCACTATCAGGGCCAGCACTATCCGGGCCAGGGCTATCCGAGGCAATACTACCCGAGCCAGGGCTATTATCAGCAGGGTTATTACGGGCCCAGCTATCAACTGCAGCGGGGCGGATACGTGGATCGCGGCCGGTGGGAATACGCCCAGCGGGTCGATTATCACTATCACCAACTGCGCCAGCCACCGTATGGCTATGAATGGCGCAGCTATGACGGGAGCTGGGTCCTGGCGGCGTTGGCGAGCGGCTTGATCATGGAAATTCTGATCAACGGGCGGTAGGGGCGGGGTCATCCATCACCGGGAAAATGATGGAATGACCGAGCCATTCCATGCTTTGGTGGCGTCCGCAACTGCCAAAGTTTATTTTAATTGACAAACTTGTGCCGTCGGCGTTAGTTTGACTAATGATTACATTCACCGCCATCCTTTCTGAGCTGCAGGCCGCGATTGCGGTGGTGGCAGCACGCGACCGGCGCCTGACTGTGCTGCTGGTCGCGGTTTGGGGGCGGATTGGGCGGATGCGGCAGCGGCTGGAGCGGCTGATTGCGCGCTGGCGGGCTGGGACATTGCAGGCGCCGCGCAAATCCCGCGCTGGTGTTGCGAGCACTGCCGTTCGTCAGCCATCGATCATTCCGACCGCGCCGGCCTGGCTGTTGGTTGCCGTCGGTGAGGCTGCCGCGTTTCGGGCACAGCTGGAGCATTTGTTGTCGCAGGCGGAGTGCGTGGAATTTCTCGCCGCGGTTCCGCAAGCAGGGCGGATCTTGCGCCCGCTTTGTCGGATGTTGGGGATTGGCGTTTCGACGACACGACGCCGGAGGCCGAGGAAGGTTTGGGCGGTGCCGGAAGCTGCGCCCATCGCCGCGCTTTCCGGGCTGGTGATGGGACCGCGCGGCCGATTTTTATACGTGTAATCGGCCGCGCCGGATTCCGTCTATTTTGTTACGATATCGAAATTAAATCATGGCCTATCGGTTCATCATTACCGGCAGGTCTGACTTTTCCAGCACATGGCGCGTCACGCCGCCCAAAATCAACTGGCGCAGCCGGGAATGCGAATAGGCCCCCATCGCCAGCAGGTCGGCGCCGAAATCGCGGGTTGCTTTCAGCATGCCGGCGCCAACATCGCGATCGATGCCTCGGAAGGTGACCACATCGGCGGTGATGCCGTGCAGTGCCAGATAAGCCAGCAGATCGGCGGCTTGCGGGCCACGACGATGGTATTCATCCGAGGTCAGGATACGCACCGCTTCGGCGCGCTGCATCCAGGGCAGGGCGGCGAGCACGGCTGAGGCGGACTCGGCGGTGCCGTTCCACGCCAGGCAAACCCGGGTGCCGATGGTTTTCGGCGCTTTTTGCGGCGCGATCAGCACCGGGCGGCCACTATCGAAAAGCACCGCGTGCAAAGCGTCTGACGACGACACGTCTTCCCCGGCTTCCGGATGCGGCACCACGGTGAGGTCGGCAAGCCGGGCCTGCTGGGCGACCAGATCTTCTTCCCGACCGGTAATCGTTGCAAAACTCGCGGTCGCGGTTTCCGATTTGAAATGCCCCGGCCCGAGCACGACGTTATGGGCGGCGACGAATGTGTCGAACATATTGTGGACGGCATGCGCCCGGTCGGTGCTTTCCTTTTCAGTCGCCGACATCATTTCTTCGATCATCGCGCCTGACAGGCCTTCCCCAGCGAGTGGCGCGACATCGCGGCTATCGACACGGACATGGAGCGCGGTGACATGCGCGTTCCAAATATTGGCGATCATGAGCGCGGTCGACAAAGCTGCCTCACCGGCCGCGGTTCCGGTCAGGGGCAGCAGCAATTTGCGGATGGTCATGTCGTCCTCCTGTCATGTGTTTTCATTCTAGCACATAAGCGCGTGGAGTGCAGCCGCAACTGCGTGGTGCGCTGCATCGGCGTCGGTGGCATCAACCGCGAGCCAGTTGCCCGCGCCGGGATCGTGGCTCGCGGCGCTGCGTAGCACGGCAAGATCGGCGTCGGAGGCATCGCCGGTTCGGGCAGCGACGCGGGATTCGAGCACCGGGATCGGTGCGTGCAGCCACACCCCGAGGAAGTGCGCGCCCGCGGCCGCTGCCACCATCGCGCGATGGGCATCGGCCATGAAGGTGGCGTCCGCGATCACCGCCTGGCCCGATGCCGCAATGATGCGCACCGCTTTGGTGAGTTCGGTGAATACCGCGGCACTCGCCTGTGCCGTGTAGGCCTGGGGCGGCAGGCGCTGTTCGGGGGCGACGCCTTGCAATTGCTTGCGGATTTCGTCACTGCGCACCACCACAGCCCCCGGCGCCGGGCCGAGTTGCGGCGCCAGCGCGCGGGCCAGGCTGGATTTCCCGGTGCCGGGCAAGCCGCCAATGGCCAGCACGACCGACCGCGCCGGCTTTAGCACGGCAAGCGCGCGGGCGAGGTAATCCGCCGACCGGCCCGGATGACCGGACCGCGCCTCGACATGGGCGCGCACCATTGCCCGCAATGAGATGAACAGTTTCAACCCCGCTACCAGCCCCCAATCGAGGCTGCGCGCGAGATAGCGGTTGAGCACCAGGTTGGCCGCCGCGTGATCCATGCGCGCCTCCAGGACCAACAGCAGAAACGCCAGACCGAAACCGACATCGAATTCGGCCAGCGCCTCATCAAATTCCAGCGCATCAAACGGCGTCGGTTTGCCGTGCCAGATGCACAGATTGCCGAGGTGCAAATCACCATGGATGCGGCGGACGAAGCCGGCGTCGCGGCGGGCGATCAACCAGGCAGCGCGGTCATGCAGTTCCTGGCGGATGGCGGCCGCCCAGGTGTCGATCGCGGGGCCGGGCAGCCCGGCGCTGTGGGCAGAGGCGATGTTGCCGTCGATTAAATGGGTAAAAGCGGCGACCGGATCGGTTTGCAACGCGGGCAGGGCGGCATGATAGGCGGCAACGGTATCGCCGAGGGCCACGAGCAGGCCAGGCCCGATGGCTCCGCGCGCGGCCATTGCATCGAGAAAGTCATCTTCCGGCACGCGGGCCATGCGCAGGACCCAATCTTTGATGTGGCGCCGCCCTGCCGGGGGGGCGATGAGCAACAGCGCTCCCCCCGGGAGGGGGGACACACCCCCCCCCAACCACGAAAACCC
>JACMOQ010000418.1 GCA_014377905.1 Acetobacteraceae bacterium
GCAAGGTGATAATCCGGTTCTGACCCTTAAAATCGGAGAACGGCGCATCGGCGTCAAGAAAGGCAAACCCCACCATCCAATCTGCGCCAGTGGCAATATCGGCCTTGCGTCCGGCCCCGTTCGCCCAGCGCGACGGCAGGCGGGTGGCAAAGCTCAGCTGTTCGTGGGCCATGTGGTTACCCCAATATCGTTGACATTTCTTTCGCTGCCGATTGGTTGCCCGCCGCGCAAACACGTCATTGCGAGCCCTTGCGCGGATTTTTTCGGGTTCCCCCAAGGACGGAGTAGCATAAAAAACAACACTTTAAGATGCCGCGCAGGAAGGCGTCGTCACCATCCCGACACTGTCCTGTTTGAAGCGCTTTTTGTAGGCCTCCCGCAGCGCCAGCATGCGCTCCCAGGTCTCCGCCGACGGGGTAGTAACGATCTCAACGATGCTGGTTTTTTCCCCCATTACCCGTTTGGTCGTGGGATGCTGCCATTGGGCGTTGGCATCAATTACGGTTAGCCGCGACGGAAACCGTGCGCTGACCTCGCGGGCGAGGAAGTCGGCCCATTCCGAGGCATCGATCTGGCGGCCATCGCGATGGGCGCGCCCGAAGGTCAACTGCACTGTTACCTGCGCCTCGCCTGGAACGCCCTCGCACGGCGCGGCCTGGACGGTGATCGGCAGCACCAGAAAAGCGGCGAGCAGCAGATTGCGCATGGGCGGGTTCCCTCGGGCGGAATGCGGAGATAGGGTAGCACTCTACCGGTCCTGACCGGCCTCGCCAAACCAAGGATTATCCGATGTCCGAAGCCGCCCATGTTGCCGGCAAAGCGCCGATCAAAATCGCCGTCGAAGCTGGCAAGGATTATTACTGGTGCTCATGCGGCCTGTCCGCCAAGCAGCCATTCTGCGATGGCACCCATAAGGGCAGCAGCTTTGTGCCGCTGAAATACACCCCCGCTGCCACTGGTGACGCTTGGTTCTGCACCTGCAAGGCCACCGGCAAAGCCCCGCTTTGCGACGGCAGCCACAAAGCCCTCTAAGGTACGCCCCATGCCTCGGCTCGATCAACACGCTTCCGGCGTCTACATTATTTCGGTGACACCGTTCACCGATGCCGGGGCACTCGACCTTGCTGGCACTGGCCGGCTGGTCGATTTCTATCTTGAACGCGGCGCTACCGGCCTCACGATCCTTGGGATCATGGGCGAGGCGCCGAAATTATCGGCCTCCGAGTCGCTCGATTTCACCCGTGAAGTGCTGCGCTGCACTGCCGGCCGGGTGCCGGTGGTGGTGGGCGTATCCAGCCCCGGTTTCGCAGCGATTGGCGAATTGTCGCGTGCTGTCATGGATGCGGGTGCGGCCGGGGTGATGGTGGCGCCGCAAACCGCGGCCCGCACCGATGATGCGATTGTGGGCTATTTCCGCATGGTGGTCGAAACCCTTGGTGATATTCCCTGGGTGTTGCAGGACTATCCGATGGCATCGGGCGTGCAGATTTCGGTGCCGGTGATCCGCCGGGTGATTGAAACCATGCCGAGCTGCGTGATGGTCAAGCATGAAGACTGGCCCGGCTTGGCCAAGCTGTCGGCGTTGCGGGCGATCGCGGATTTGCGCCGTGTGTCGGTGCTGGTCGGCACCGGCGGGTTGTTTCTGCCCGAAGAACTGCGCCGCGGCGCGGATGGCGCGATGACAGGATTTTCCTATCCCGAAATGATGGCCGGGATTTACGCTGCCCATGTTGCCGGCGATGACCAACGCGCCGCCGATATCTTCGACGTCTATTTGCCGCTGGTCAGGTACGAACAGCAGGCCGGGGCTGGGTTGGCGGTGCGCAAGCATATTCTGCACCAGCGCGGCGCGATCGGATCGTCGGCACAACGGCGGCCGGTTGTGGGGCTTTCGCCGGCGGACATATCGGATATTGAATTTTTAGTCGCCCGCCAGACCCGCCGCCTGCAAGCGCAAAGCCTTACGTAAAGTCGAAAAGTTTTTTACTTCTTTTTTCAAAAAAGAAGACCTTCCTTTCTTTGTGTGGAGCATCCAATGTCGAGCGCCAGCCTAGAAGACCCCAGGGTAAATTCCACTATTGTCGCCGCCTACCGCGCCAAAACCCCAGGCTCAGCCGGCCTCGCGGCCCAGGCGCGCGCTTTGCTGCCGAGCGGCATCGCCCATGACGCCCGCAACCTCGATCCTTACGGCACCTACATCGCCCGCGCGCTGGGGCCACATAAATGGGATGTCGATGGCAATAAATATATCGATTATTTCGGCGGCCATGGCGCGCTGATCCTCGGCCACAGCCATCCAACGGTGACCGCGGCGGCAGCGGCAGCCATGGCGGACGGCACCCAGTTCGGCGCCAGCCATCCGCGCGAAATCGGCTGGGCGCGCGCCATTCAGCGCCTGATCCCGTCGGCGGAACGGGTGCGCTTTACCTCGTCAGGCACTGAAGCAACCTTGATGGCCGTGCGCCTTGCCCGCGCGTTCACCGGCCGCCAGGCGATCCTGCGTTTCAAGGGCCATTTCCACGGCTGGCACGACCAGATGACCAGCGCCTACACCAACCACTATGATGGCACCGCAACCTTGGGCGTGCTGTCCGATGTTGCCCGGCAATCGGTGCTGGTCGATCCGGGTGATCTCGCCGGCGTTGAAGCCGCCCTGTCTAACAACCCCGATATCGCGGCGGTGATTATTGAGCCCACTGGCTCGTCCTTCGGGCAGGTGCCTGTCGCTGCGGAGTTCCTGCACGGGCTGCGCCGGCTGACCAGCCTGCACGGCGCGCTGTTGATTTTTGACGAGGTGGTCACCGGCTTCCGGGTTTCCCCCGGTGGCGCGCAGGTGGCCTTTGGCATCCGCCCCGATTTATCGAGCTTCGCCAAAATCGTCGCCGGTGGATTGCCGGGGGCGGCCGTGGTCGGGCGCAAAGACATCCTCGACTACCTCGATTTCCAGGTCAGTGCGGCGGCCGGGCGGGAAAAGATCGGCCATCCCGGCACCTTTAACGCCAATCCGGTATCGGCAGCGGCGGGCATTGCCTGCCTCACCATCCTCGCCGAAACCGACGCGGTGGCGGCAGCGGCCAGAACCGCGGCCGATTTGCGCGCCGGGTTGAACGACGCGCTCACCAAGGCGGGCGTCGCGTGGTCGGTCTATGGCACATCGTCGGGCTTTCATCTGTTCATGAACCCGACTGGACGCGCCATCACCCCGCATGGTTTCGATCCGGGCACGGCTGCGTTTGACGAGCTGAAAAGCCAGGACCCGCGCCTCAACAACCGCATGCGCCTGGCGATGCTGACCAATGGCGTGGACCTTAATCCGCGCCTCGGCGGCTTCACCTCGGCAACCCATACCCCGGCCGATGTGGCGGCATCCGTGGCGGCTTTCAGTGAGGCACTGGCGATGTTGAAGACCGAAGGTGAACTGCCATGAACGACGCCGAAATTGGCTTTCTGCCAGCCACCCAACTGATCCCGGTGATCCGCGCCAAGCAGATCTCGCCGGTCGAAGTCACCAGCGCAATTCTGCGCCGGATCGAGAAACTCGAACCCCAGCTGAACGCGTTCGCAACCCTTATCGCCGATCAGGCAATGGACGCGGCGCGCGCGGCCGAAAAGGCGCTGATGGCGGGCGACACGCTCGGGCGTCTGCACGGCGTGCCGGTCACCATCA
>JACMOQ010000419.1 GCA_014377905.1 Acetobacteraceae bacterium
GCGAAAGAAATGTCAACGATATTGGGGTAACCACATGGCCCACGAACAGCTGAGCTTTGCCACCCGCCTGCCGTCGCGCTGGGCGAACGGGGCCGGACGCAAGGCCGATATTGCCACTGGCGCAGACTGGATGGTGGGGTTTGCCTTTCTTGACGCCGATGCGCCATTCTCCGATTTTAAGGGTCAGAACCGGATTATTACCTTGCTCGACGGGCCGGGCTTCGCGCTGGATTTCGCCCCGCCGCATGCAACTTTGGAGGTGCATACTCCGCATGTCCCCACCCCGTTCGATGGTGGCTGGCCGACTCAATGCCGCATCCTCGGGCCGTGCGTTGTGCTGAACGCGATGTGCGACCGGGCCAAATGGCGGCATAGCGTGCAGGTGTTGACCGCACCGACGCATCTGCATGCCCCGCCGGCAAATGGGATGGCGTTCCTGGTCGATTTGACCACGCGCGACGCATTGCGGCTTGATGGCGAGATTGCAACGACCGCGCTGCCGGCAGCCTACATCCTGTTCCTGCCGGTCGCCTGATCGATGTTGCTGGACCGCTACGGACTTGCCATTTCGACCGGGTCTACCGTTGCCCGCGATGCCTATGTCGAAGGCTGCGACAGGCTGTTGACCATGTATCCCGGCGCGTTGGCTGAATTCGACCGCGCCATTGCGGCCGACCCCGATTTCGCCCTCGCCCATGTCGGGCGCGCCCAGACGTTGCTGTTGCATAGCGACATTGCCGCCGCCCGGACGGCGCGGGCGATAGCTGTATCCTTGGCCGTGAATTTGCCAGCGCGCGAGGCCAGCCACATCGCCTTCTTTGAAACCCTGGCGGCCGGCGATGGCGCGGCATCCATCGCCGCATTGCGGGGCCACCTTGCCGACTGGCCGCGCGACGCGATGGTGTTGACGCCGACCGCCTTCACCAATGGGCTGATCGGCAGTTCCGGCCACCGCGAGCAAAAGCGCCATCTGCTGGCATTGCTTGACCGTCTTGCCCCGCATTATGGCGATGACTGGTGGTTTGCCGCCCATCACGCCATGGCGCAGTCCGAAAACGGGCTGCACGCCGCCGCCGAGGCCAAAATCGAACAATCGTTGCGCCTGCGCCCCCATAATGGCTGGGGCGCGCATACCAGGGGGCATGTCGCCTACGAAACCGGCGATCCGGCTGCCGCGCGGCATTATCTTGCCGGCTGGCTGATCGATTATCCGCGCGATGGACTGCTTTACAGCCATCTGACCTGGCATCTGGCGCTCGCGGAGCTCGAAGCCGGGGCGGCGGACGAGGCCATGCGTTTGTATCACGATGGCTTCTCGCTTGGCGTGCATAGCGGGGCGGCACGGGCGAAAATCACCGATGCGGTGTCGTTCCTGTGGCGCTGGGAACTCGCCGGGCAGCCGCGCAACGACGATGCCTGGCGCATCATCCATGACTTTGCCAACCAGGCTGTGCCGCACCCGGCAATCGGGTTTTCCGACCTGCATGTGACGCTGGCCCAGGCGGCGATGGGTGACGATGCCGGGCGCGAAATCTGGACGCGGGAAATCGACGATCTTGCGCGCGACGGGCGCTACAATTCAGGCGATCTGGTGCCGGTCCTGGCGCGTGGCTTTGCCGCGTTCCAGCAACGGAATTTCTCCGTCGCGATCGAAACGCTGGCGCCGGTGATTGACGCGGGCGAGCGGATCGGTGGCAGCCGGGCGCAGCTTGATCTGATCGAGTTCACCTTGCTGAAAGCCTATCTTCACGCAGAACGGTTGGACGATGCGCGGCGCCTGATCGCGGCACGTCGGGCGGGGCCGGACGGAATTCCGGTGGCGGGGCCCGCGACTGCACTCCACCACTTTCGTGTACGATGAAGAAGGCGGATTGCATCCGCCCGACGCAAGCGCAACGATCATGAGATAGGGTAAGGTGAATACACCCGATCCTGCAAGGAAACCACGATGACCCACCCCGTACGCGAGGGCTATGCGAACTTCCGAAACTGGCAGACCTGGTATCGGGTGACAGGCGACCTCCACACCGGCAAGCCGCCCTTGGTGGTGCTGCATGGCGGACCTGGGGTGCCACATAATTACCTGCTGCGGCTGGCGGCCTTGGCCGAAACCGGCCGGGCGGTGATCCATTACGACCAGATCGGCTGCGGCAATTCGACCCATCTGCCGGAAAAAAATCCGGATTTCTGGCAGGTTCCGCTTTTTGTCGAAGAACTGGATAATCTGCTGCGCCATCTTGGCATTCAGGACAGCTACCATCTGCTTGGCCAAAGCTGGGGCGGCATGCTGGGCGCCGAACATGGGGTGACCCGCCCGCCGGGCCTGCGGTCACTGGTGATCGCCGACAGCCCGGCGTCAATGGAATTATGGGTGGCCGAGGCCAATAAATTGCGCGCTTTGCTGCCGCCCGAGGTGCAGGCGACGCTGCTGGCCCATGAAGCCGCCGGCACCACCAGCGGCACCGCGTATAATGACGCCGTGCAGGTGTTCTATGACCGCCACCTTTGCCGCGTGCCGTGGCCCGAGGAGCTCACCGCGAGCTTTGCCGCGATGACCGCCGATCCCACTGTTTATCACACCATGAACGGCCCGAGTGAGTTCCACTGCATCGGCACCATTCGCAGTTGGAGCATCATCGATCGGCTGCACCTAATCGCGGTGCCCACCTTGCTGATCTCCGGCCGCCATGACGAGGCGACCGAAGCCGTGGTGCAGCCTTTTGCCGAGCATATCGCGGATGTGCGATGGACGATTTTCGAGCAGTCGAGCCATTTGCCGCATATCGAGGAGACAGCAGGGTTTCTCGATCTCGTGGCAGAGTTCCTCGCCCGCCGCGACGAATAGTCTTGCAGCGGCAACGGGCGGGTGATAGGAAAATAGTCATGACACATTCACCCGCCCTTCCCGCAACCGCTGTGACCACCCAGGAGCTCGCGCGCCGGCTCGGGGTGATTATGGCTGGGCTGGCAGCGCTGGTGGCGTGGCGATTTTTGCGCTTGCCGCGTCTGGTTGGGTTGATCGGCCCGCTATGGGCGCGGCTGACCCGGGCAGCGCGGCGGTTCGACCGTTTGGTGACGCGCCCGGCCCCATTGCGCCAAGCCCGGTTGCAGCAGGCCCGATCGCGCCACGATCGTTCGGCTGAAACACGGGCCCAGGCCCTGCCGCAGAGCCGCGCCTGGCTGGTGCGCGAATTGGGCTACGAGGCAGCGGGTTTTGGCTGCCAGTTGGAAGCGCTGCTGAACGAGCCCGCCATGCAGGCATTGCTAGCCACTTGCCCAGGCGCGGGGCGCATCCTCGCCCCGCTCTGCCGGATGTTGGGGGTGCCGGCCGGATTAGTGGCAAGGCCAGCGCCGACTGTTGCTGCCACAAAGGCTGCGTCGGTTGCGATGCGGTCGGTTTGGACGCCGGTTGAAACCGATTTGGAGGTGGGTTGGGAGGGCAGTTGCGCGGTTCGTTCAAAACCGGAATAGGGCCGCGAGAATTTTTGCGTCTATTTTGTTGCGATATCGTAATGATATTTGAGGCATCTCCACGCCTCACACCCCTTTCCTTCCGTTGTGGCTTTGCTAGCATCGCCCAAGGAAACCAACAGGGACCACAAAATGGCCGAAAGAACCTTGCGCGGCAGAACCGCCATCGCCGGCATTGGCGAGACGATTTATTACCGCCACGGCAAATCACCTGACAGCGAGTTCAAGCTTGCGCTGCAATCGGTGGTCAAAGCCTGCGCCGATGCCGGGATATCGCCGCATGAGGTTGACGGGTTTGCGTCCTATGGCGGGGACCGGTCGGATGCGGGGCGGCTGGCATCCGCACTTGGCATCAGGGAGCTGAAATTTTCCAACATGTTCTGGGGCGGCGGCGGCGGCGGGGTGTGTGGCGCGGTTGGCAATGCGGCGGCCGCGGTGGCGACAGGGATGGCCGATTGCGTGGTGGCGTTCCGGTCCTTGGCGCAGGGGCAATATGCCCGATACGGGCGCGGTGCCCCGGTTGCGAGCGTTGGTGGCGATGACGCGTTTCTCGCGCCGTACGGGTTGATGTCGCCGGCGCAGCGTTTTGCGATGAAGGTGACGCGCTTCATGCATGACCATGGCATTGGGCAGAACGCGCTGCGGGCGATTTCGCTGGCGTGTTACCACCATGCGCAAAACAACCCCAACGCGGTGATGCGTGGGCGGCCGTTGGATGCGGCGACCTACGATGCCTCGCGCTGGATCATCGAGCCATTCTTTCATTTGTATGATTGCTGCCAGGAAAATGACGGCGCGGCGGCGGTGATTGTGGTCTCGGCCGAGCGCGCCCGCGATCTGCGCCACAAGCCATCGTACGTCTTGGCCTGCGGCCAGGGCAGCGACCATCGCAGTGCGGCGCCGGTGCATAATATGCCGAACTACCCGAGCTCCAACTTCGGCACCATTGCGCAACGTATGTATGACACGGCCCGGCTGGGGCCGGCCGATATGGGCATCGTGCAATGCTACGAAAACTTCACGGGCGGGGTCTTGATGAGCCTGGTGGAGCATGGGCTGGTCGCCGC
>JACMOQ010000420.1 GCA_014377905.1 Acetobacteraceae bacterium
CCTGGGCCAACGAATTTAACCTAATATGGCAAAGTTTTGCCGCTGTCTCGCAGTCCACGGATGGGCAGGGCAGGCATGCGAACCAGGCGGCGCGCAGGTCGTCGATGTGCTAAGCGTGCCGGGTAACCAATCAGGCGCGCCGGTGTCGACTGCATTTGATGTGATTATTCTCGGGGCAGGGGCTGCCGGCCTGATGTGTGCGATGACCGCCGGCGCGCGTGGCCGGCGGGTATTGCTGCTCGATCATGCCGAGGCCGCGGGCAAGAAAATCCTGATCTCGGGCGGTGGGCGCTGCAATTTTACCAATCGTGACACGCAGGCACAGCGCTTCCTGTCAGAGAACCCGCATTTCGCCCGGGCGGCACTGGCCGCCTACAGCGCGCAGGATTTCATTGCCCTGGTCGATCGGCACGGCATCGCGTGGCACGAGAAAACCCTCGGCCAATTGTTTTGCGATGGCTCGGCGCGCCAGATCGTGGCGATGCTATTGGGCGAATGCGCCGCGGTCGGGGTTGATCTGCGGTTGTCGCACCGGATCACCGGGATTGAGCATGCCGACGGTTTTCAGGTTGCGACCGATCGTGGCACTTTCAGCGCGCCGTCGCTGGTTCTGGCGACGGGTGGGCCGTCGATCCCGAAAATGGGGGCGAGCGGGTTTGCCTATGACATCGCCGCGCGTTTCGGATTGCGGGTGGTGCCGCCGCGCCCGGCTTTGGTGCCGTTGACCTTCGCCGGCGATGATATCGCCTTGATGCAACCGCTCAGCGGGGTGGCGCTTGAAGTAATCGCGCGAACCGGCAAGGCGTCGTTCCGCGAGGCGATGCTGTTCACCCATCGCGGCCTGTCCGGCCCGGCCATCCTGCAAATCTCGTCCTACTGGCACGCCGGGTCAGATATCGTGCTGGATTTGCTGCCTGGGCAGGACGCCGCGCAGCTGCTGATCGCGCGCAAGGCCGAACGTCCCAACGCGGCCCTGCGTACCATTCTGGGCGAAATGCTGCCGCAACGGCTCGCCCAAGGCTGGGCTCCGCAGTATGACGATCAGACCATGGCGGCATTGCGCGATCGCAGCCTTGGCGAAATTGCGCAAAAGCTGAAATCCTGGCGCCTGCTACCGGCCGGCACGGAGGGCTACGCCAAGGCTGAGGTTACTGCCGGCGGGGTTGCGACCACTGATCTGTCGCAACGTACGCTCGAGGCCAAGACGGTCCCAGGGCTGTTTGTAATCGGCGAGGCGGTCGATGTCACGGGCTGGCTCGGCGGCTATAATTTTCAATGGGCGTGGGCAAGTGGCGCTGCGGCGGGGCAGGCGGCCTGAGGCGTATTTTATCGTTAAAACAAAACTCTAGAGCGTGTCTCCCGATCCAACTTCAACCGATCACGCGCTACGACGTGAGCGGTGAGGTGATGCCCGGCATTAGCCGCGCGACCTTGATCCGGTGCCAGATCACCAGCGCGCAGGCGATGATGACGGGCGGGATGATGGCGGTATTGACCACCGCCCAACCGCCCAGAGTTTGCAGGGCGCCCGAGGTGAGCGCGGTGATGGTGACGGTGCTGAACACAATCAAATCGTTGGCGGCCTGGGCTTTGACCCGTTCGGCGGGCGCGTGGGCGGTGGCGAGCAAGGTGGTGGCGCCGACGAACATGAAGTTCCAGCCGAGGCCGAGCAGGCTGAGGGCGACGAAGAAGTTCCAGAAACTCGGGTCGCCGAACGCCATCAGCGCGCACATGATGTTGAGCACACCGCCGGCGACGATGATGCGATGGACGCCAAAGCGTTGGATTAGCGGGCCGGTGAAGAAGCCGGGGGCGAACATGAAGAAGGCGTGGGCGCGG
This sequence comes from Acetobacteraceae bacterium, assembly GCA_014377905.1. Lineage (GTDB taxonomy): Bacteria > Pseudomonadota > Alphaproteobacteria > Acetobacterales > Acetobacteraceae > CAITOL01. Next base: position 1,840 of record JACMOQ010000420.1, read on the forward strand.
ATAACGTCCGCACTCGCATCGACGCCGAAGCCGCAGGCCATCATCTGCAACGGGGTGGTGGTCATCACCAAATTCATCGCGCCATAGCCGACCATGCCGGCGACGGCCGAGGTAATGAAGGCCGGGCGGGCAAGGATGATGCCGATCGGGGTGGGCACGCGCTGGGGCGGCGGGGCGGGCGGCAGGGCGACGATCATGAGCAGGACCGACGACACCAATGGCAGCAGCGCGGTCATCGCGTAGGTGCCGAGGAAAAGGATGGGCTCAAGCATCAACTTGGTATGCTTGACCATTTCCGGTCCAAGCAACGCCGATAGCACGCCACCGGCCATGACGAGGGCAATAGCCTTGGCGCGGGCGGCGGGATCGGCGACTTCGGAGGCCGCGAAACGGTAATGCTGGCCGATGCCAAAGCCGATGCCCATCGGCAGCGAGCCGACGCAGAACAGCGCGAAATTCGCGGTCAGCACCGCATAAAACAGAATGGCAATGCCGAGCAGCGTGCTGAAGGTGCCGGTAAGGAAACCGGCGCGGCGGCCAAGCTTGCTAAAGATGATGCCAGCCGGGATCGAGGCCGCCATGGTCCCGGCCATTTGCAGCGCGTAGGGAACCGTCGCCCAAGACTTGTCGGTGGCCAGTGCGTAACCGACCAGCGCCGACATCAGCGCCTGGGAAATCCCGGCAGCGCCGTTGAGCGCCTGGCACAAAAACAACATCCAGACATTGCGGTTCATAAGTGACTCCAGCCGCCAGATCCGAGCGACAGCGCGTTTCCATCCATTCCAATAGTCGTGACATGCGCGGGGCCGGCGCGGAAGGTGCCGATGCGGGTAACCGCGATGCCCGTTGCGCGGGACGCGGCAAGGATTGTCTCGGCGGTGGTTGGCGGGGCGGCGAACAGTAATTCGTAATCATCGCCGCCGGTCAGGCACAATTCCAGCCGGTTGGCGGCGCGGGCGGCGGGCGAAAGCGGGATTGTGGCGGCGTGGATTTCGGCTGCAAGTCCCGAGGCCCGACAGATATGGGAAAGGTCCTGCACCAGCCCGTCCGATACATCCATCGCCGCGTGGGCGATGCCGATCAGAGCGAGGCCGAGCGCCAGGCGCGGACGGGGCAGGCGGTAGCGATCGGACAGATATCCGTTCCGGTCCTGTAATTCTCCCTTCGCGGCGAGCAACCCGAGCGCGCCATCGCCGATGGTGCCGCTGACCCAGACATCGTCGCCCGGTTTGGCGCCATTGCGACGGAGCGCGGTTCCCGGTGCGACGGTGCCAAGGATGGTCAGCGACAGGCTGATCGGACCGGGGGTGGAGGTGGTGTCGCCGCCGAGCAGATGCAGGCCGAATTCGGCCTGATCGGCGGCAAGGCCCGCACTGAAAGCGGCGAACCAGCTCTCATCGGTGGCACGCGGAACCGAAACGGTCAGCAAATAGCCGAGCGGGGTGGCGCCCATGGCGGCGAGGTCGGACAGATTGGTGCGCAGCAGCTTGCGGGCAACCAGGTCCGGGGCGTCGTTGGGAAGGAAGTGGACGCCGGCGACCATTGCGCCAGCGGCGATCACCAGATCGCGGCCCGGCGGCGGGGTGAAGACTGCAGCATCATCGCCAAGGGCGAGTGCGCCAGGGCCGGCGAGCGGGCGGAAATACTGCGCGATGCGGGCGAATTCGGTGGGGAGGACGTCCATCGTCATTGCACGTGCTGTTTGTGTGCGGGACCCGCCCTCACCCCGGCATTTACGCCTGGATCGGGCCAGCAAATTCGGCCGGCCGCAAGCGGCGCGCCAATTTCTCCAGCACGCCGTTCAGCATCCCTGGTTCATCTCCTTCCAAAAATCCGCGCGCAACGTCGATGTATTCGTTGATCACCACCCGCACTGGCGGGCCTTTGGCGAGCGACAACTCGGCCACGCCACAGCGCAGCGCGGCGCGCAACACCGGGTCGAGCCGGCCGATTGGCCAGTCTGCCGACAAGGTCTCGGCGAGCATTGTGTCGATCAGGTCGGACTGGGCGGCGGCGGTGCGCACGATCAGGCTGAACAGCGCCACATCGGCATCCGGGGTACGGCCATCCTCGAAGCCGCCGGCGCCCTCGGGCTGGCCCAGGCGATGGCTGATGAATTCATCGATAACAGCTTCGGCGCCGCCGCCGGCCTGTTCGGACTGGAACAGCGCCTGCACGGCCGCCACCCGCGCCGAGGTTCGCGGACGTCGATTATTGGCGGTGCCGGACATCAATGTGCGCCAAGCCAGCGTGCGGCGCGGATCTGGATCAGGGTGGCGGCAGCGGCTTCCCCACCCTTGTTATGGCCGTCCTGGTTGGAGCGTTCGATCGCCTGGTCATCCGAATGCACGGTCAGCAATCCGTTGCCGACGCACAGGTTATAATGCAGCGCAACATAGGTCAGCCCGGCCATCGCCTCGCGGCAGACATGGTCGTAATGATCGGTTTCGCCGCGCACAACGCAGCCCAGCGCAACGTAGCCGGTGTAGGGGCGGTTGCCGCTATCGGCGAGGCGGATGGCGCTGGCGAGTTCGAGCGCGCCGGCAACATCGACGACATCAAAGCTCGCGCCAGCCTCGGTCAGGATACGAATGGCGCCATCGCGCAGGCCATCGACGATCTGGGTGTAGTATGGCGCGCGCACGATCAGAATGTGGGGCGTCGGTCCGCTCAGTTTGGGTGCGGCGGGAAGCGGAGCGTCAGCAGTGCTCATGCCGGTTTGCCCAGTGGGCGGGTGTCAACAATGTTGAGGCCGTAACCATCAAGCCCGATCAGGGTCCGGGCAGTGTTGGACAGCAGCACCATGTCACGCACCCCGAGATCGAGCAGGATTTGCGCGCCAATGCCGTAATCGCGCAATTGCGCCGGTGGGGCGGCACCGTCTTCGAGCTTGGCGAGCCGTTCGGACAAAGTGGTTTTCTGCATTTCGCGCAAAATCACCACCGCGCCGCGGCCTTCGTCCGATATCATCTGCATCGCCGCATGCAGCCCATGCTTGCCGCGCCCGCCCAGCAGGTCGCCGAACAGATCGACGCCATGCATGCGCACCAGGGTCGGGCCGGGTTCGGTAAGGTCGCCCTTCACCAGCACCAGATGCTCGGCGTACTCGACCTCGTTGACATAAAGCACCGCTTTCCACTCGCCGCCGATCTCGTGGCGTAACGTGGTTTCCCGAATGCGCTTGACCAGCTTTTCGGTGCGGCGACGATGCTTAATCAGATCGGCGATGGTGCCGAGCTTGAGGTTGTGGTGCTGGGCAAACGTTACCAGATCGGGCAGCCGCGCCATGGTGCCGTCATCGTTCATGATCTCGCAGATCACGCCCGCCGGCTGCAATCCGGCGAGGCGGGCAATATCGACGGCCGCTTCGGTATGCCCGGCGCGCACCAGCATGCCGCCTTCGCGCGCCATCAGCGGGAAAACATGGCCGGGTGTGACGATCTCGGAACGACCCTTGGACGGATCGATGGCAACGGCAATGGTGTGGGCGCGGTCATGCGCCGAAATGCCAGTGGTGACGCCTTCGGCCGCTTCGATGGACACCGTGAAGGCGGTTTCGTGCCGGGTGCCGTTCGACTGGCTCATCAGCGGCAAGCCAAGCTGTTCAACCCGCTGGCGGGTCATGGCAAGACAGATCAGCCCGCGCGCGTGGCGGGCCATGAAGTTCACCCGTTCTGGCGTAGCGAACTGCGCCGGGATTACCAGATCGCCTTCGTTCTCGCGGTCTTCGTCATCGACCAGGATGAACATCCGGCCTTCACGGGCCTCCTCAATCAGTTCCTCCGCTGAAGCGAGATAGTCAGAGAGGCTGCGGGTGAGCATTTCGTTCATCGGAACTCCTGGAGGCGCGCAACGTACCGCGCCAGCGTGTCAATTTCGATATTGGTTTGGTCGCCCGATTTCAGCAAGCCGAAGGTGGTGACCTCAGCCGTGTGCGGGATGATGTTGACGCCGAACGTGTCGGGGCCGGCTTCATTGACGGTCAGCGAAACGCCGTCGATGGTGACGCTGCCCTTCTGCGCGATGAAGCGGGCAAGCGCCGTCGGCACCCGGAACACCCAGCGGATCGAACCGTGTTCAGGGGTTGCCGACACAACGTCGCCAAGCCCGTCGACATGGCCCGAAACGATATGGCCGCCAAGTTCGTCGCCGACTTTGAGCGCGCGTTCGAGATTAATCCTTGTGCCGACGCGCCAGCGTCCCAAAGTGGTCAGCGACAGGGTTTCCTGGCTGGCGGTAACCGCGAACCAGTCCGGACCCAGTTCAATCGCGGTCAGGCAACAACCCGAACAGGCGATCGAGGCGCCAATTGCGATGGTGGAATGATCCGGCCAGGGCGTGGTGATTTCGAGCCGCATGTCGTATCCCCCGCTGATCGGGGTGATGGCGCGGACGGTGCCGATGCCGGTGACAATGCCAGTAAACATCTAGGCAGGCTCCAATTCGGTCAGCATGTCGTCCCCGGTTTCGATGGCGCGCACCCGGCGGAACCGTCGCATCGCCGCCAAGGTTTCAACCCCCCAGCCCGCGACCGCCGACAGGCCGTCGCCGCCGATGATGCAGGGGGCGTGAAACCAGGCAATCCTGTCGACGAGATTGGCACGCAGCAGAGCCGCCGCAAGCCCCGCGCCGCCCTCGGCAAGCACCCGGGTAATGCCGCGCCCGGCAAGCGCCTGCAATCCCGCGACCAGATCAACGCCAGGTTCGGCTTGTGGCAGGTCAATGACCACGCAGCCGAGATTGCTCAACGCGGCGTGGCGGGCCCGGTCGGCGTCGGCCCGGGCGAGGACCCAGACCGGGGACTGGCCAGCAGTGCGGACCAGCCGCGAGGTCAGCGGAAGGCGCAGATGGCTGTCGGCGACGACGCGAACCGTGGGGACAGATTTATAGCCCTCAATCCGGCAGGTGAGGTCGGGGTCATCACCCAGCACGGTACCAATCCCGACCAGAACCGCATCGTGGCGGCCGCGCAGCGCATGGGCGGCGCGGCGCGCGTCGGCGCCGGTGATCCACTGGCTTTCGCCTGTCCGCGTGGCGATGCGGCCATCGATTGTGCTGGCGAGTTTAAGGGTGAGGAATGGGCGGTTGCGGGTGATGCGGCTGATCAGCCCCTCGGCGACCTCATGCGCGTCCGCCGTCATTACGCCCTCGATCACCTCGATCCCGGCATCGCGCAGCCGGGCGATGCCGGCGCCGTTCACCCGTGCATCGGGATCGCGAACGCCAACCACCACCCGCGCGATGCCGGCCGCGATCAGCGCATCGGCGCAAGGTGGGGTGTGGCCGTGAAAGCAGCATGGTTCGAGGCTGACATAGGCGGTGGCGCCGCGTGCGGCATCGCCCGCCATTGCCAGGGCCTGCGGCTCGGCATGCGGTCGGCCGCCAGGCGCGGTGCTGCCACGCCCAACCACCTGGCCGTCGCGCACGATCACGCAGCCAACCGACGGGTTGGGCCAGGTATTGCCAATGCCGCGACGGGCAAGGGCGAGGGCGGAACTCATGTGGGAGGGGTCGATCATCCGGTTTCCTAACGCGACCATAGGTTATTCCGGCGCACCCAATTCACCTAAAAACGCCTCGAAATCCTTGGCTTCGCGGAAATTCCGGTAAACCGACGCGAAGCGCACATAGGCGACCGCATCGACCTCCTTCAAGGTCTCCATCACCATTTCACCGATCTGCTTGCTGGGGATTTCAGCCTCGCCCGACGCTTCCAACTGGCGCACGATCCCGTTGACGATGCGTTCCATGCGTTCATCATTGACCGGGCGCTTGCGCAGCGCGATGCGGATCGAGCGGGCCAATTTGTCGCGATCGAATGCCACCCGGCGCTGGTCGGTTTTCACCACCACCAATTCGCGCAACTGCACCCGTTCGACGGTGGTAAAGCGCTGCGAGCAGCCGGCGCAGGACCGTCGCCGTCGGATCGCCGAGCCGTCTTCCGATGGGCGGCTATCTTTTACCTGGGTATCCTCGTTGCCGCAGAACGGGCAGCGCATTTCTATTGCCCGGAATAGATTGGGAACGCCCGGCACATCTCTTTCACCCGCGCGGCAATCCTCGCCTCAATGGCGCTGTTGCTGCCGTCATTGGACGCCGACAACCCATCGACCACTTCACCGATCATCCGGCCGATTTCGATAAACTCGGTAACACCGAAGCCGCGGGTAGTGCCGGCCGGGGTGCCGAGCCGGACGCCCGAGGTAATCGCCGGCTTTTCCGGATCGGACGGGATGGCGTTTTTGTTGGCCGTCATGTGGGCGCGTTCAAGGCTGGCTTCGGTGGCCTTGCCGGTGACCCGTTTGGGCCGCAAATCGACCAGCATCAGATGGCTGTCAGTGCCGCCCGAAACGATGGCGAGGCCCTGTTCGACCAGGGTTGCCGCGAGTGCGCGGGCATTGGCGACAACCTGGTGCTGGTAGATGGCGAATTCCGGCCGCAACGCTTCACCGAAGGCCGCGGCCTTGCCGGCGATGACATGCATCAGCGGCCCACCTTGCAGACCGGGAAACACTGCCGAATTGATCTTCTTGGCGAGTGCTTCGTCATTGGTCAGAATCATCCCGCCGCGCGGGCCGCGCAGGGTTTTGTGGGTGGTGGTGGTGACCACATGGGCGTGCGGCAACGGCGACGGGAAGGCGCCAGCGGCAACAAGTCCGGCAAAATGAGCCATATCGACCATGAAAATGGCACCGACTTCATCGGCCACCGCGCGAATGCGGGCGAAATCGATGACGCGCGGATAGGCTGATCCGCCGGCGATAATCAGCTTGGGCCTTTCGGCGCGGGCCAAGGCTTCCAACTGCTCGTAATCCAGCAATCCATCTTCAACCCGCACGCCATATTGCACCGCGCGGAACCATTTGCCGGACAAACTGGCGGATGCCCCATGGGTAAGGTGGCCGCCCGCGTCGAGGGACATCCCCATAATAGTGTCACCGGGCTTCACGGTGGCCAGAAACACCGCTTGATTAGCCTGGGCGCCCGAATGCGGCTGAACATTAGCAAAACCGCATGAAAAAAGCTTCTTGGCGCGGTCGATCGCCAGAGTTTCCACCACGTCCATCTCGACACAGCCACCGTAGTAGCGTCGGCCGGGATAGCCCTCGGCGTATTTGTTGGTGAAAACGCTGCCTTGGGCTTCCATCACCGCGGCCGAGACAATGTTCTCGCTGGCGATCAATTCGATACCGTCTTGCTGGCGCACCAGTTCACGGGCGAGCGATGCGGCCAGTTCAGGGTCGGACTGGGCGAGGCTGGCCGAGAAAAAACCCTGCATCACACGCGGCATTGGCTGATCGTTCATGCGAATTCCCTCGGCATCAGTTTGGCGAGGCGGGCCGTATGGCGACCGCCGTCGAATTTGGTGGACAGGAAGGCCGTCAGGATATCGAAGGCGAGTTCTTCCCCGATCAACCGACCAGCCAAGGCGATCACGTTGGCGTCGTTGTGGGCGCGGGTGAGCCGCGCGGTGGTGGCTTCGGACGCCTGAGCGCACCGGATTTCGGGGTGGCGGTTGGCGGCGATCGCCATGCCAACGCCGGTGCCGCAGATCAAGACCCCAAAGCGGGCGCGCCCGGCAATGACTTCTGCGCAGACGTCATGGGCATAATCAGGGTAATCCACCCGATCGGCGTTGGGGCAACCGAGGTCGCGTACATCGTGCCCCGCATCGTGCAGGAAGGCCACGAGAGCGGTTTTTAGTCGAAAGCCGCCGTGGTCGGCGGCGATAGCTATCAGATGATGAACCATAGTGACCGTCTACCACGCGGGCACGCGTCGGCAAAACCAGAAACCGCGCATGGGTGCAAGGCCGCCATGCGCGGCTCAACGGCAGATGGACCGCAGGGCCTGCCATTCGTCAGGGTCGAGCAATGCTGGGCCGCTGTCACTGGAACCGGTTCCCGCCAGCCGGATAATGCGATCAGGGGTCAGCGGGTGATCACGAAACAAGCTCAGGCTCGCATTGGTGTCCTGAGCGACACGACTTAACAGATCGCCCAGCGCGGCGGTAGGCCGGCCGAGCGCCCGCATGACCATCACCGAAAAATCGTCGGAGGCGGTTTCCGCACCACGTGAATAGGCGCTGTTGAGCAAAGTTCTGGCAGCCACCAAGGCGGCTCCTGCGCCTGTGACGTCGCCGAACAGCAGCCCGAGCAAATAGCCGGTGCCGCCATCGCGCAGCAGCCGGCGCAGACCGTCGCGATGGGCGACGTGGCCAAACTCATGGGCCAGCACGCCGGCGAGTTCGTCGGGCGAGCCAGCTTTCCCGATCAGATCGGACAGGATGAAGATGCGACCACCTGGCAATGCAAACGCATTGGGAACGGAAGATTTCAATACCACCGGATCGGGGCGGATCGGCAGTTTTGCCGCCAATTGCAGCTTGGCGACCAGCTTGCCGAGGGCGGCAATACCCGCGGGGGCGGTGCATTCGGTACCGCCGAACAGCGCCCGAACCTGCCCATCCACCGCTTGCCCCAACGGCTTTTCCCATGACAGCGGCAGTAGTTCGGTGACCTGATCGGCAATTATTGGTACTCCGAACCAGATCATACCAATAATCGCCGCGGTGGCCGCGAATGACCAGGCGACGATCCCGCTGACCTTGATGGATGCCCGACCGCCCATGCCGGCGATATCGGGGCAATGGAGCAACACCAAGGCTGCGAGGTCGGGCCCTCGGATATCAAGCCGCGCCAGTTCGGCCGCGC
>JACMOQ010000421.1 GCA_014377905.1 Acetobacteraceae bacterium
GCGAAATTCGAATGGGTAGGCGATGAGCTCGGCATCGGTCAGTGCTGTCGCAAGCTGGGCGGTGGTGCCGGCGGGGACGACAATGCTGCGGTCAGCGGGCATTGGGCCAGGCGCTTCAAGCCGTCGCCACGCCAAGGTGGCACCGCCACCAACAGCCAGGCAAAGCACAGCCGCCAGCAACACCCACCGCCGCACGAATATATCAGTCGATCTTCTTGAAGATGATGCTGGCGTTGGTGCCGCCGAAGCCGAAGCTGTTGGACAGCGCGACGTCGATCCGGCGTTCCTGGGATGTGTTGGCGACCCGGTCGATCACCGATTCCCGGCTGGGCGAATGCAGGTTTAGAGTAGGCGGGGCAATGTTGTCGCGGACGGCAAGGATCGAAAAAATCGCCTCGATCGCGCCGGCAGCACCCAGCAGATGCCCGGTGGATGATTTTGTCGATGACATGGCGATGTTCTTGCCGTGATCGCCAAACAGGCGTTCCACCGCTTCAAGTTCCAGATCGTCGCCAAGCGGGGTGGAGGTGCCATGTGCGTTGACGTACTGGATCTGGTCAACAGTCGTATTGCTATTGCGCAAAGCGGCCTTCATGGCGCGGAAAGCGCCTTCATGGCCTTCGGCGGGGGCGGTAATGTGGAATGCATCGCCCGACATGCCGTAACCGGCAACCTCGGCATAAATCTTGGCGCCACGGGCTTTGGCGTGTTCGTATTCTTCGAGCACGACCACACCCGCGCCTTCGCCCATCACAAAGCCATCGCGATCCTTGTCCCACGGGCGGGACCCAGCGGTGGGATTGTCGTTAAAGCCAGTCGACAGCGCGCGTGCGGCACAAAACCCGGCAATGCCGAGGAAGTTCACCGCCGATTCCGCGCCGCCGGCCACCATGACGTCAGCATCGCCGAAGATGATCAGCCGGGCCGCATCGCCGATCGCATGCACGCCAGTGGCGCAGGCGGTGACAACCGAATGGTTGGGGCCTTTGAAGCCGTATTTGATCGAAACATGGCCGGACGCCAGGTTGATCAACGCCGAAGGGATGAAAAACGGCGACAGTCGGCGGCTTTTGCCTTCATGGATCAGCTTGGCGGCATCATAAATCGCCTCAAGCCCGCCAATGCCAGAGCCGATCATCACGCCGGTGGCGCAGCGATCTTCCTCGCCATCGGGCATCCAGCCGGAATCCTCAACCGCCTCGATCGCCGCGACCAGCGCGAACTGAATGAAGGGGTCCATCTTTTTCTGGTCTTTGAAGGGAATCCACTCGGTCAGATCGAGCTTGCCATCGGCCTTGACGCCACGGGGGATATGGCCAGCAATCTTGGCCGGCAGATCGCCAACATCAAAGGATTGAATGGCCGAAATTCCGGATTCGCCCGCGATCAGACGTTTCCAGACGTTTTCAACGCCCAAACCTAGCGGGCAGGCAATGCCCATGCCCGTCACTACCACCCGCCGCATGCCGCCATCCTTCGCCTTGCGGTTACACCTGGCCCAGCACCCGTCGCCGCAATCGGCGGCGGGCACATAGGATCAGGCCGCTTTTTGTGCCGAAATATAGGCGATCGCGTCGTTGACGGTCGCAATCTTCTCGGCCGCGTCTTCAGGGATTTCGACCCCGAACGCTTCCTCGAACGCCATCACCAACTCGACCGTGTCGAGGCTGTCTGCCCCCAGATCATCGATGAACGAGGCGGTATCAGTCACCTTCGATTCCTCGACGCCGAGGTGTTCGATTACAATCTTCTTCACCTGTGCGGCGATATCGGTCATCGGTCTAACTGCTCCTGCCTACCGGCATTAATGCTTCGTTTCCGGTCGGCACCCTGGTCTGAGGCTGCCTTCCCGTCTGATATTCCCGTCGATCGGAACGGACGTGGCTGTGTATCACGATATTATCGTTTTCGCCAACCAAGGCTACAACATTGCCATCCCGCCATTGACGTGCAGGGTCGCGCCGGTCACCCAACCAGCTTCCTCGCTCGCCAGATAAACCACCGCCGCCGCCACATCGGCTGGGCTGCCCATGCGACCAAGCGGGATCGCGTCGACCAGTTTGCTGCGTTGGGCGTCGTTCAGGGCATGGGTCATGGGCGTGTCGATGAAGCCGGGGGAGACCGCGTTGACGGTGACCCCGCGGGAGGCGACTTCCTGGGCCAAGGCCTTGATCATGCCCACCATTCCAGCCTTGGCGGCGACGTAATTGGCTTGGCCGGGATTGCCGGTGGCGCCCACGATTGACGAAATCCCAATGATCCGGCCAGCGCGACGGCGCAACATCACCTTGATGGCGGCGCGTGACAGGCGGAACGGCGCGGTCAGATCAACATCGATGACCGCCTGCCAATCCTCGTCCTTCATCCGCAAGGCCAGCATGTCGCGGGTGAAACCGGCATTGTTGATCAGGATCGCTAATGGCCCGATCGCTTCGACGGTGGCAATCAGCGCGTCGGGCGCTGCGTGGTCTTTGAGATCGGCAGGGCAGATATGCGCGCGGTCGCCCAATTCGTCGGCGAGGCTTTGCAGCGCGTCCACCCGCGTGCCGGACAGGGCGACGGTGGCGCCCTGGGCATGCAGCGCGCGGGCAATGGCTGCACCGATGCCGCCAGATGCGCCCGTCACCAAGGCAATTTTACCGTCGAGACGAAACATGGCGTGTGCCTTCACAGCGATTTCAGCAGGGCCTCGATTTCCGCCGGATTTCCAGCAGACTGCGCGGCGGCGTCGGGCAGGATGCGCTTGACCAGCCCGGCGAGCACTTTGCCCGACCCGAGCTCGATAAAGCTGTCGACCCCGATTGTGGCCATCGCCTGTATGCTTTCGCGCCAGCGCACGGTTGCGGTGACCTGCTCGACCAGCATGCGGGCGATGTCTGTCGGGTCGGTGGTTTTGGCAGCGGACACGTTGGCGATCAGCGGCACAATCGGGGCGGCTGGCGGCGCGGCGGCGAGGGCTGCGGCCATGGCGTCGGCGGCAGGCGCCATCAGGGCGCAATGAAACGGGGCCGAAACCGGCAGCTTCATCGCGCGGCGAATGCCTTTGGTCTTGGCGATCTCAATCGCGCGATCAATCGCTGCGGTATGGCCGGAAATCACCACCTGGCCGCCGCCATTGTCGTTTGCGGGCTGGATCACCTGGCGGGTGCCATCGGGGGCAAGTTCGGCTTCCGCACAAATCGCGATGGCCACGTCCATCTCGGCGCCGAGCAATGCGGCCATCGATCCTTCGCCAGGGGCCACCGCTTTCTGCATCGACTGGCCACGCAGGCGCAGCAGGCTGGCGCCCGCCGGGACTGTGAAGCTGCCAGCGGCAGCCAGCGCTGAATATTCGCCGAGCGAATGCCCGGCGACCACCACGGCGCGATCGGCGAGCTGGAACTTACCTTCGCGCTCCAGCACCCGCAGCACCGCCAGCGAATGGGCCATGAGTGCGGGCTGAGCGTTTTCGGTGAGGGTGAGTTCCTCGGCGGGGCCTTCGAACATGAGCTTGGAGAGCTTTTGCTTCAGGGTGTCGTCCACCGCTTCGAACACCTCCCGCGCGGCGGCGAAGGTGGCGGCGAGGTCACGACCCATTCCGGGGGCTTGGCTGCCTTGGCCGGGGAAAATGAAAGCGTGAACGGGCATGAATGTTTGTCCTGGCAGATCGCGGGGGCGATCGCGGCGGTATCGTCATGACATGACCAAATTGTCAATCTTTCACTGTTTAGGATTCAGATATGCCCCGTCGTGGTAAACCAATAACATGTGCCGTTTTCCTGCCTATTAAGGCCAGCCGATCCGGTTGGCCGCCTTGGCTAATGGGCTGGAACATGATCCGCCGGACGCGATCGGACGCACCCTCGCCCGGGAATGGGCATTGATGCGGGAGGGCGGAGTGACGACCCCTTTGCGGTTTACCGCTGCATTGACCGATCGCGAGACTTTGTGGGCTTTTCGCTGCGCGTCCGAAGACCGGCCTGCGACGCTGTAGTAGCGGTAGGACATGGCGGGGGTGGTAGTGGTATCTGAACTGTTCGACAAATGCGGAGGATGCTGGCGGGGCATTTCGTTCAGGCGTTTGCGGTTGCGCCGGTGTTTGTCTCGCCGCTCGTAATCCGATCGATCTTGTTATTGATCCGGGTGAAAACGGTTCGGCCCTCGAGTTAGCGGGTGTTCGAGAACATCCATTAACTCGAGGGCGCCGTTGATCGTCAGTTTACGAGCCTTCGGAATGCACAGCATGTTAATGGCAAAACCGTTACAGACCAAATAGCGTCCACCGACATCGAAATATCCGACTGCGTGAATGTTGTTCGGGTCATTAGCATAGTTCGCCGCGTTGAAAAACTGCGTCAAGTGCCAATGGACTGTATACTCCATTTCAAACAGACACGAGATAAGCGATGGCGATTTTTCCGGTTGGTCGTTTTCAAGATATAGTATTGTCCCGCATCGCTTGAGCGTTTCCCTCGCCCCGCGCAAGCAGGCCTCCTCCATGCCCTGCACATCGGCTTTCAGAAAATCCAGATGCTGGCCGTTCAGGTAGCTATCCAACTTAACCGCAGCAACCGCTCGATTGGCCTTGCTGGTTCCTAGTTCCAGCCCACCGAAATTGACCTGGGCATTCGGGTTCAGGTCCTCCACGAGAATGGAGCCATCCCAATCGCTGACGGCCTTGTTCTCGCACTCGACGTTGGTGAGGCTGTTGAGCGCCACGTTGGCGCATAGCGTTTGAAATACCAGACGCTGGGGCTCGAACGCGAAAACCCAGCCGGTAGGACCTGTCAGCCGAGCCATCGCAATGGTATGAATACCGATATTGGCACCTAAATCGGCGACTTGCGCGCCAGGCGGGATGAGCTGGGCGAACAGATCGACCTCGCTCTCGAAATACTCCCCATAATGGGACGCAGATTGTCCTACGACCGTATCATTCTTGTTGAATAAGATCAGGCCATGACGGCCCGCGACCAACTGGTTGAATCCGTCAGTGGGCAGAAGATTTGGCAACACCGGATGGGCTCCGCTCATTTTCGACGATATCTCTACCCGCGCGGATGGCTCCGCCGCCAGACTTCCATCAGCGCTGCCGTATCGACATGGGTGTAGCGCTGCGTCGTCGAAAGGCTGGCATGGCCGAGCAGGTCCTGGATGGTGCGCAGATCGGCGCCATCGGCAAGCAGA